>JAQVXQ010000145.1 GCA_028709085.1 Salinivirgaceae bacterium
TGCTTGCCATAATCGCTGTTTATAAACATGGTTCGAACAAAGATAAGACAGCTTTTATGCAGATACAAACTTCATTCAAATTATAATCGAATTTAATACGGAGTTTGTACGCTCACAGACGTATAGAGTTCGAATGAAGTGCGTATGAAGTTCGAATGAACTCCGTATAAACTCCAATGCTGGTTAAACCAAAATTGGTTCTTGTGTGGATTGGAAATTATCAAATTATCGGATAAGGGCTAAAGCCCAAACGGCTGAATTGGTGCTAACCCCAGCCTAAAGGCTGGAGTTATTGATCGTTATTAGGCTCGGGTTTTAGACCTGTATTCTTTTTTGCCATTGCACATTACGGATTTTTTTAAAAAATCCCACTATCATTGACATAGTTTCGTATATTTTTGAAAATATGGGCTTAACGGCTAAAGCCAAAATGGTTCGTTTTTCAATAACCACGGACTTAAGGCCATGGCTGACAATGTTATATTGAAATTGGGTTTTAGATCGCAATGCTTTATTCTGGAATACAAATGGAATGTAGCTGCAAAAACAAATATCAATAAAAACAAGAAATCCCGCAAAACAATCTGTTATGCAGGATTTTTTATTCTGATATTGGAGTTGAATTAGCTATTCTCTCCTTTTCCAATGGAATATACTTGGAATCCAATTTCTCGTAATGCTTTGTGATCAAGGATGTTTCGTCCGTCGAATAGGAATGCAGGTTTTAACATATTGTCATAAATACGTTTCCAATCCAGTTCCTTAAACTCATCCCATTCTGTAATTACCGTAATGGCATGTGCGTCTTTGCACGCATCGTAAGGCGATGCGTGAACCGATAGTAAGTCTTGATTCTCTTTCTCCGACCTTGTTTGTAGGTAATTCAAATCGGCATACATGGCCTGTTTTGGTACCCGTGGGTCATATACATGTACTTCGGCAAGATCGTTCAGCAAATGATCGGATACATAGATTGCCGCTGATTCGCGCGTGTCGTTTGTATCTTTTTTAAATGCCCAACCCAACATAGCAATCTTTTTCCCCGATACGGTGTTGAAAAGGGTATGGATTATTTTTTGAGCAAAACGACGTTTTTGATAATCGTTCATTATTATCACTTGATTCCAATACTCGGCCACTTCGGGAAGTCCAAAATGTTCGCATAGATATACTAGATTCAAAATATCTTTCTGGAAGCAGCTTCCTCCAAATCCCACCGAACTTTTTAAGAATTTTGGGCCAATCCTAGAGTCTGATCCAATTGCTCTTGCAACTTCGTCAACATCGGCATCGGTTACTTCGCAAAGAGCTGATAAGCTATTGATCGATGAAATGCGTTGTGCCAAAAAGGCGTTTGCTGTAAGCTTGCTTAATTCCGACGACCATATTCGAGTTTGAATAATTCGTTCGCGAGGAACCCAGTTTGCATAAATTGCGGTAAGTGCTTCAATGGCTTCCAATCCGCCGGGAGTTTGTTCTCCTCCAATTAACACGCGATCGGGGTTATGTAGGTCGGTTACGGCAGTTCCTTCGGCTAGAAACTCGGGATTCGACAACACGTGGAATTTAACCTCCGAACTGCTTTGTGCCAATATAGCTTTAATTGAACTTGCTGTTCGGACGGGGAGCGTTGATTTTTCAACCACAATTTTATCGCTCGTGGCATGTTCTGCAATTTGTCGTGCGCAAAGCTCAACATATTTTAAGTCAGCGGCTCTTCCTTTCCCAAGACCGTATGTTTTTGTGGGGGTGTTTACACTAATGAAAATCATATCGGCCTCTTTAATCCCTTTTACGATATCGGTGCTAAAGAACAAGTTTCGCCCACGGGCTTCTTTTACCACTTCAAGTAATCCGGGTTCGTATATGGGTAGATCGTCGGTATTCCAATCTGCAATTCTTTGCTTATTAATATCGACTACAGTAACTTTGATCTCTTTACATTTTTGTGCTATTACGGCCATTGTTGGTCCTCCAACATATCCTGCACCAATGCAGCAAATATTTTTTACAGGTTTCATTTAGTGTTTTGTTTATGGTTTACAAAAACGGACTCCAAAAGTAGCCTTAAATTTTATGAAATGCAATTCCAAAAGTTGCGTTTTGCGCTTTTAGTTTTTGTGGAATCGGCGGTTTGTTGTCTTTTTGATCAAGAAAAGTTGCATTTCTGGATATTAATTCAAAAACAGAAGCCATTCAAAAATTGAATGGCTTCTGTTGTTTTTGAACACAAAGTATTATACTTTTTGAACTTCTTTTACCGCACTCATTCCTCTTTGAATTGCTTCAATGTTTAGAGGGATTAAGTTGTGGTAACGCTCAGGAATTGATTTCTCAAGACCTTTTTTAACGTTTTCGAGTTGTACAATTGGCTTAATTTTTAGGAAAGCACCCATGATAATCATGTTGAAAATCTTCGCATTTCCCATTTTCCCAGCCTCTTCGGTTCCTTCAATTTGAAAAATGTTGATATCCTTTCGTGTTGGAGGATTTATTATTCCATTGGGGTCATAAAGAAGAGTTCCCCCTGGTTTCACATGTTTTTCAAATTTATCGAGCGATTGCTGATTTAAAATAATTGCCGTATCGTAAGAGTTTATGATTGGTGAGCTGATTTGATCATCGCTAAGAATGACAGTAACATTGGCGGTACCTCCGCGCATTTCAGGGCCATACGAAGGCATCCATGTTACTTCTTGGTCTTGCATAATTCCTGAATATGCCAAGATTTTACCAAGCGATAAAACTCCTTGTCCACCGAAACCGGCTATAATGATTTCTTCCTTCATTGTTGTTCGTTTTTAAGGTTTTCGGTCAATTTGTTAAATATCTTTCATTGTTCCAAGCGGATAGAATGGGAACATGTTCTCTTTCATCCACGTGTTTGATTCAACTGGAGATAATTTCCATCCCGAGTTACAGGTAGAAACCACTTCTATGAATGAAGTTCCTTTCTTTTTCCCTGTGTTTTCAAACGCTTTGCGTATCATTTTCTTTAGTTTCCGTACTGCAACGGCTGATTCTGCCGATTCTCTTGTTACAAGACACGTTCCGGGTAGCTGTGCAATTAGTTCAGTAATCTTTAAGGGATATCCGGCTAATTTCACGTCGCGACCATAAGGTGTAGTTGCGGTTTTCATGCCTTCAAGGGTTGTTGGAGCCATTTGTCCACCCGTCATACCATAAATGGCATTGTTAATGAAAATCACGGTGATGTTTTCGCCACGGTTACACGCATGAATAATTTCGGCGCAACCAATGGATGCAAGGTCACCGTCTCCTTGGTATGCAAATACATACTTTTCAGGATAAAGGCGATTAATTGCCGTTGCTACTGCAGGAGCGCGTCCGTGAGCGGCTTGTTGCCAGTCGATATCTAAGTAATTGTAGGCCAATACCGAGCAACCTACAGGTGATACACCAATGGTTTTATCTTGTATTCCCATCTCTTCGATTACTTCAGCAACCACTTTGTGAACTGTTCCGTGTGTACAACCCGGGCAGTAGTGCATTGTGTTATCGGTAATGATTGCCGATTTTTTATACACTAAGTTTTCTTCTTTTATTATATCTTTTACGTCCATGGAACTAGCCTCCTATTATTTTTTGTTCAAGTGCGGCAACAATTTCATCGGGTGATGGAATCATTCCTCCATAACGTCCAAAGTGTTCAACAGGAATTGAGCATTCTACTGCCAATTTCACGTCTTCTATCATTTGTCCGGCACTCATTTCTACGGTTAACATTCCTTTTACTTTTTTCGCAAAACCGTTCAGTTCTTTTACTGGAAATGGGAATAGGGTAATTGGGCGTATTAGTCCAACTTTTATTCCTTTTGCCCGTGCAAGTTCAACGGCTTTTTTCGAAATTCGTGAGCTTGATCCATACGCTACAATCAGGTAGTCAGCATCTTCGGCTTTGTAAGTGTCAAAACGTACTTCGTCTTCTTGGATTTTAGCGTATTTAGCTTGTAATTTATGATTGAATTTCTCCTGCTTTGCAGAGTCCAATTCAAGTGATGTTATGATATTTCGATTGCGACTTCCAGGTTTTCCTGTTGTTGCCCATGAGCCATGGTTTTTGGCTATATACTCATCGGTCATACGAGGTTTAATGTCGCTTAATTCTACTTTTTCCATCATCTGACCAATGATACCATCGGAAAGAATCATTACCGGATTTAAGTATTTGAATGCCAGTTCGAATCCAAGATCCACAAAGTCATTCATCTCTTGTACGGAGTTTGGTGCAAGTACAATTAGTTTGTAGTCGCCATGTCCACCTCCTTTTACGGCTTGGAAATAGTCTGATTGCGCAGGTTGAATTGTTCCCAGTCCGGGACCACCTCTCACTACGTTAACAACAAGGCAAGGAAGTTCAGCTCCTGCAATATATGTAATTCCTTCTTGTTTTAAACTGATACCGGGGCTCGATGATGAGGTCATAACTTTTTTACCGCACCCTGCACCGCCATATACCATGTTTATTGCGGCAACTTCACTTTCGGCTTGTACTACTACCATGCCTGTCTCTTCCCAAGGTTTACGAGCCATTAAAGTCTCCATAACCTCAGATTGTGGGGTAATGGGGTAACCAAAATATCCATCACATCCACATCGGATGGCGGCTTCGGCTATTACCTCATTTCCTTTCATTAATCGTAATTCTCCCATTATGAATAATATATTTGATCGTTTTGTAATTAGGTTAATTTATGCGTCCTGTAGTTTCACTTTGTAAACAGTGATAACACTGTCAGGGCATACCACAGCACAATTAGCGCAGCCAATACATGCTTCCGGATTTTCCATATATGCAAAGTTGTATCCTTTGCTGTTCACCTCTCTTGCTAAAGAGAGTGTGTTTGTCGGACAAGTAACGACGCAAACGTTGCACCCTTTGCAGCGCTCTTTATCGACGACAACTGCTCCTCGAATTTTAGCCATAATCTTACGTTGTTTTATTTAATGTACAAAAATATTAATAATATCTCTTATTGTTCAGATTCTTTGCGAAACAATTTTATTTAATCGGGTTCTCAGCATTAAATGCCTTTAACCGTTCTTCTAACATTGGGATCATCGACAAATTCACTTGTGATACACATGCGCGTAGTCCATCAACATAGGCACTGCCAGTCGATTTTAACGATATGGCACTGATTCCGTAATACAATAATTTTTCAATTAATTCGCCTCCTTTTAATCCGGGATATCCTATTGTGAAATAGAATCCATCGGCTAAAGGTTGCTCCATATCTTTATCGTAAATAATTGTGAACCCATTTTCAACAAATAGTTTCTTCATGATCTGGGCACGTTTTCCATATTCCTTAACTCCGGATACAAAGTTATACTCGCCTTTGTTGGCTGCTTTAAACATGGCTGCAAGGGCGTATTGTGCAGAGTGCGATGCTCCTGAACTTAACGAGTATAAAAGACGATATACAATTGCTGTTCCAAATACGCCTACTCCAAAACGTTCTTTTAAATGTGGATAGTCGCGTTTATATATTTTATCGCTTATTACTAATACGGCCATGCGTTGTCCAGCATAGCTGAATACTTTTGAGCTCGATATCAGCATTACCCAATTGTCGGTGTAGTTTGCTACTGAGGGTTGATAGGGTGCTTTGCCGGGAACGGAATAGTCTTCGCGGAAGTCCATTCCAAAATAGGCTAGGTCTTCAACAACAAGGACATCGTATTTGGTAGCAAGTTCTCCAATTATTTGTAGTTCCTCGCTTGTTAAACAAACCCACGATGGGTTGTTTGGGTTGCTGTATATAATAGAGTTGATGTTTCCTTCTTTAAGAAACGATTCTAGTTTGTCGCGTAATTTATTGCCACGGAATTCATATACATCAAAAGAGGTGTATTTTCTACCCATCATCTGATATTGTTGTTTTTGAACGGGAAATCCCGGGTCAATAAAAAGAGCGGTATCTTTCTTAGGGTCAAGGTGTGATGCAGCTAAAAATACAGCATAACCTCCTTGCATTGAGCCTACTGTAGCAATACATCCTAGTGGATCAACGTCAATGTTCATAAAGTTTTTAACAAAACGAGAGGCTTCTTCTTTCAGTTCTTTTACTCCTTCAATGGACGGATAGTCGCGCGCTACGCCTCTTTTTAGTGCGGCAATTTCAGCTTCTACTCCAATGCTTACTGGGTCAAGACCGGGAACGCCCATTTCCATGCGGATAAACTTCTCACCGGAGGCTTCTTCAATAAGGTCAACAACTTTAACAACTTCGCGAATAGTTGCTGCTCCTAGATCACCAAGGTTCATTTGTGCTAGTATTTTCTTTACAACTTCTCCGTTAATTGGTGTACTTTTCATAGTTCTTATGTTATTCGTTTATTATTATAGATAATTGTTGTTTAATCTGTTCCTTTTGTTTGTAAAACAAACTTTAACGTTAATATCGCTTGTTTTTATTCTTGTTTTGTTTTAGTTGCTTCGTTGTGCGTTGTTTGTTATCTATTCTCTCTTATACTCGATGTTTGCAATTATTGAATATAATTATTTGAAGTGCCGAAATTAGTGAAAATAAACTAAAAAATATCTGATAGTTATCATGAAATCTCTAATTTGGAATCAATCAATTTTGTGTGGTGGAGATTGTTCGATTACAAGCTGATTTTGAACTGGTATGCAAATGAATATAAAGAGCAAGATGTTGCATAACACTTTAGTCCAAATCTTTATTTTCAAAACTGGAGACTCCTCCGCTAACGATGAATTTCATTACTTCGGCTGGATGTGCATTAATATCGGTAACATATTTCTTGGGGACGATATAAAGTTCTCCTAAAATTCCGTACGAACTGGGGAAGTAAACGGATGCAAACTCTTCGGTTATGTTTAAATGAGTGAGATCGGCTTGTGTTTCAAAACCTACTCTTCTAATGTTGTTAACTGGGTCGATGGTGACAATAACGGGTTTGTCAAATTTACGTTCTTTGCCTACGAATGCCGAAAAAAGATCTTTTATGGAAGAGTAAACGACTTTGAGTAGTGGGGCACGATTAAACGCATTTTGTAAGACGGAGTATAGTGGGGTAGCTACAAGTATTTGAAATAGAAAACCAACCAATGTTATCCCTGTGATTATTACTAATAAGCCAATTCCTGGAATTTTAAAGGGAATGATGTTGTCTAACCACGTGAAAACGAAATATATAAGGTAAAATGTTATGGCTAAAGGTAGAACGAATATTAAACCTTGAGCAAAAAACTGAACGATTTTTTTCATAAGATATATTTTTTATTTTTGTTAAATTTAAAAAAAAAGCGAGGAAATACCTCGCTTATCTTTTTTATTTTTTAATCCATTTTACAAATGATTCCAGAATAAATAAACCGTCCGTATTTCCTAATTCGGGATCTGCTGCCCGTTCGGGATGCGGCATCATTCCATACACGTTTTTGTTCTTGTTGCAAATGCCGGCAATGTGATTTACACTTCCGTTTGGATTTACATCGCCTGCAATTTTTCCTTGTGCATCGCAATAACGAAATAATACTTGACCGTTGTCTTCTATTTCTTGCAACATGCTGTCTGGCGCATAAAACCGTCCTTCGCCATGGGCAATGGGAATATTGAGCGGTTTTGTTCCCACATGGGCAGTAAATGCTGTTTTTG
>JAQVXQ010000146.1 GCA_028709085.1 Salinivirgaceae bacterium
ATGGACCCAACGAATACCACAAAGATCGCATGGCATCGGTCATTTTGCATGCATACAATCAAATACAAAAAACCGGAAAGATGAGACTTTTCAAGTCGCACAATCCCGATTATCCGGATGGAGGGCAAATTCGCGATTTTGTTTATGTAAAAGACCTCTCCGAAATTATGTTTTTCTTAATGGTTAAACGTAAAAACAGTGGGATTTACAACGTTGGAACAGGAATAGGACGAACATTTCTGGATCTAACAAAGGGGACTTTTAAAGCAATGGGCATTGAGCCCAACATCGAATTTATTCCCACTCCAGAAGATATTAGAGATAAATATCAATATTTCACAGAAGCCAACATGTCAAAACTCAGAAAACTAGGTTATGTAGCTGAATTTTGGACATTGGAAGAGGGCATCCATGATTACGTTACAAACTATTTAATGAACAATGTTCGATTATAAAACACAGGAGTCCGAATAATAAAAATGCTGATTAAAAACCACCTTATTTCCATCAACAAACAAATGGCTCTTTTTTATGTCTTAATCATGGCCTCCATGTTCGTACTTTGGGGTTGCGAAGAGGAGAATGATTATGTTACGTCAAATAATTACGGCGAAACTGTTACAGATATTGACGGAAACGAATATTTAACGGTCGTAATATTTAATCAAACATGGATTGCAGAAAACCTCAAAACTACAAAACTGAACGATGGCAGCCCCATAATAAAATCAAGCGTTTCAGACACATTGTCAGATAATACTTTGCCCCACTATAGTATTTATGACAACGAAACCGACAATAAAAACCATTATGGAGTTTTATATAATTGGTATGCCATTAACACACAAAAACTTTGCCCCACCGGATGGAAAGTTCCTTCGGAGGAGGATTGGGAAATGTTAACCGACTCGCTTGGAGGAACAAGCATTGCAGGTGGAAAATTAAAACAAAATGGAACGGCATACTGGAAATCGGCCAATGTTAATGCCACCAATTCGTATAATTTCAATGCTCTACCCGGTGGATATAGAAATCTGAAGGGAACATTCAAACATCTAGGAGAACGTGGGTTTTGGTGGTCTTCGACTAGTCGTGACTCTGTAAGCTCATGGTATCAAGCTCTATACTACTATTCGGGGCAAATATACAATAACAATTTCTCGAACAATATGGGATTCTCCGTTCGATGTGTGAAAACAGAGAAAACGAAAATAGGGCACTGAAAAAAGTAAGAGATTAGTCTCAATTTCCAATCGATTACGTGCAGAAAAAAAATCGTATATAAATAAGCTCCGACAACGAGTAAAATAAAAGCAAAGGTCTGTCAAGTGGCATTATTATTGATCTAGGGAAAGCGACACCTTATTATTTTGTTGTTTAAATGTTACTAATATTCAGTATATGCAATCGATTCCCATATTCAACTGGACATCAAATCGTTTAATTGACACCAACAAACTAGTGCCATTAATGCCTAGTTTTGATCGATATATTGAACCGTTTGTTGGAGGAGGGCGAGTATATTCAGCACTTGATGCAAAAGCTACCGCGTTGTTAAACGATATCGATCCATTTGTGATCTCATTTTACAAGGAATTACAAAACGAATCAAGTCATTTAAAACAAGAAATCGACACCCTTATTGCAGACTGGGAAACCATTGAGCGTTTTTTCACATTTGTGAAGGCTGATCTTGAAACAGTTACACAAGACCTAAAGGAGCAAATTCTAACCATACAAGACGTTCCCTATGTATTGCGAACCATATTCGCACTAAACATGCACCAACCTGATTTTGAATCCCTTTTCGATATAAAAAACATCATTGATCAAGACACACTGATCGAACTTCTCATACAATCGTGTATAGGTCAATACAAACGCATAAAATGCACCACTTTTGAACCCATTTCCGATGTTACGATAAAAAACGGGTATTTCAATCATTTACGATATCTAAATAACAATTGGGAACACTATAAAAAAGTGGCTAACAAGAAGCGATTGGCCATTTGGTATTTTGTTAATTTACTGTCAGACACAGCACGTATTAGTTATAGTAATATCGAAAAGGTAACCCTCCCCTTTCCTAAAAATGCGCCCACTACTAAGGAGTTAAAAAAAGAGATAACCCGGATTTTCAGCTCCGAGATTAAGACATTAATTTCAAATACAACGTTCTCTAATCTTGATTATAAGGCTTTTATTACTACCTTAAATTTAACACCCGACGATTTCGTTTTTCTTGATCCTCCATTTAATGCCAAATATATTCATTACGAACACGATGCATTCAACCCCGAAGAATATACTCAACTTGCAGAAGTTATTGCAACGATTCCCTCAAAATGGATGTTATTAATAAAGGAGAGTGATTTTAACAGAGCGTTGTATAAACACACTGAAATCTTTGTGAAAAAAGCCCCTTTAATAGACAATAACGACTTTAATCTCCTAATAATCACAAACTACTCATTATAAAATAAGTTCGTCACGCAGCAGAAAACACTCTTAAAGTCGAGCTGACATTAAACGTCGGACTGTATTATATTCTACGTTTAGAAAAATTATTAATCCCCATTCTCTCTACATGGTTCAATCATAATATTATTGAACTTATTATGTATCTTAGTACGATAGAAAAGATAAACAATCCTATAAAAACAATACTTATGAAAAAATTAATTACGCTGATAGCAATCATTAGTCTCTCGGTTGGCTTACAAGCACAAATAACAATAGCAGAAGCTAGGGCATTGCCCCCAGGAACCATAGTGACGGTAAAAGGGATTGCAATCAATGGATCGGAACTGGGAAACATTCGTTATATGCAAGACGAAACTGCCGGTATTGCAGCCTACTCACCAACCATAAATACGGTGTTGCGTGGCGACTCCATTCTTGTTACTGGAACATTAAAAGATTACAACAATTTGCTTGAAATTGATCCCGTTAGCAGTTTTACCGTTCTATCGAGCAACAATTCGATACCAGAACCGCAAATTATTACCCCCAGCGAAGTGGGCGAAGTGTACGAAGCAGAGTTGGTATCCATTGAAAACGCTTTAATTGCAGGCGCCAATGGAAGTTTCACAGGAAATACCAATTACACAATATCGGCCAACGGCGAAACAACGGTTATTAGAGTTGGGAATGGAAACCCTCTTGTGGGAACATCAATTCCCACAAATGCGTTTACGCTCATTGCCATAGTATCGCAATTCTCTTCGTCGAATCCAAATACGGGGTATCAACTATTGCCACGCGATACCGAGGACATTATCCCCAATGGAGGAATCTCCATCGTTACAGCATTAAAAGCCACCGTCATTGAAACCAACTCAATTACACTTTCGTGGCAAACCGATAGCATTGGCTCAACCGAAATATTTTACGGTCTTACGCCTAATTTGGAACTTGGACACTTAAATTACAACACCCAAGCAATCGACCACCAGATAACCATTCCCACAGAACCTGGAACATTAATCTACGTCAACGCTTTCTCGGTGGATGGAACGGATACAGCCTTTAGTCGAACTAATGTATTTATCTCCAAATCGCTTTCAAGCGGTGAGATAAAAGTCTATTTCAACCAAGAAGTTGATGTGTCGGTAGCAACCGAGTCAAATGCAATTCCCCTAATAAATCAATTTACCGATACCACTATTGCCTATATCAACAGAGCGCAACAAACCATTGATATGATGATGTATGATAACGATTGTAGAGCTATAATTGATGCACTAAATATGGCACACGACCGCGGTGTACAGATTCGCTTTATTACGGATGCTCCCAGTCAAAGTGAAACCCAAGATACAGTCTTGAACAATCTTAATCCCGAAATTGCATTTTTGGCGGGAAATACAGAGGCAATTATGCACAACAAAATTTTGATTTTTGATCGCGACGACGTCAATCAATGTCAAATTATTACTGGATCAACCAATCATACATTGGCAAATCTTAACATCGACTACAACAATATGGTGATAATTCAAGACCAATCGCTGATAAAAGCCTACATGCTTGAATTTTACGAAATGTGGGGTAGCACATCAATGATTCCGAATCCCAACAATGCGAAATTTGGCTCACAAAAAAGCGACAATACACCACATCAAATCAATGTTGGAGGCAAATACGTTGAACTATATTTTTCGCCAAGCGACCACACAGCCTCTAAAATCAATAATGCCCTTATGAGTGCCAACCACGAACTTGAATTTGGAGTTATGGCATTTACGGAAGATCTTTTAGGCAATACCGTTAAAAACCTCCATAATTTGGGCGTTAATGTCCGTGGGATTATCGATTATGTGGAGTACTCCGGCAGCGAATTCCAGATGCTACTTGACAACGGAGTCCAAGTTTTGGATTACCAAAATCCAGATGGCTCGGTTTGGCCCGAAGGGGCAACATTTCACAGCAAATATGCCATTGTGGACAGCAATTATCCCGATTCGGATCCTTTGGTAATTAACGGATCGCACAACTGGACGGCTGCTGCAGATAATAAAAACGACGAAAATACTCTGATAATTCACGATGCTGCTATTGCAAATCTCTTTCTTCAGGAATTTACGCAAAGCTTTAATAATCTGTTGACTCCCAAACCACAAAACGATATCGTTAGCACACAATCAGGGATAGAAACTAGGATTGAATACGCCACCAACGACTTCATTCACAACCAGATATCATCAACTAACACAACCATTAGCGAGCAACCAAAACATGGTTCAGCAAGTGTGATGAACAATCAAATAATCTACGTCTCTGAAAATAATTATGTGGGCATCGACAGTCTGAAATATAGGATCTGTAACGCGACAATGCCTGAATTATGTGGCCACGCGTGGATTATAATTACGGTAATCCCTAACATTGAGTTAATAGCAAACAATGACTTGGTGAATATTGAGTTGCATTTGGTTAAAAACGAGGTGAACATTGATCTATTTGCCAACGATATTATCCCGGAAGGATATGATTTTACATTCGAAATTGTGGGGCAATCAAGCTTTGGAATATGCTCCTACAATGTTGCCAATACTATTTTCAACTACAACTCCATATATATGCCATCGGATCATTTTATAGACACGATGTACTACAGGATTTATCTGAATCAATTCCCAACCATAGCAGATACCGCACTCGTTGAAATAAAAGTGGATGTCATTAGTGGTATTAACGATCAAAACTACAACACTCGTTTAGCACTATATCCAAACCCAACCAACAACCATGTTGAGATAACCACCGGAATTACTGGAGAAGCAACTATTGAGCTATATTCACTCACAGGCAAACTAATTTCAAGTGAAATTAACGATAACAACAATGGAATATTACAACTCAATTGTGAAAATCTGCCCACCGGGATTTATATGATAAAGGTTAAAATTAACGATGAAATAAGAACTGGGAAATTGGTTAAAAAATAAATATACCGACATATAAAAACGAGAAGGAAACATTTCCCTCTCGTTTTATTTTGTACCGCACACAGAATATAACACTGCGAACATCTCTCCTTTATGGTTTGAACTGAAGAAATAAAAAGCCGACTGGGTAAACAATCGGCTTCTCAAAATCTATTTCTGTTCAAAGAGTTTTTCTAGTTGTTCAACACGCATCCTTAGATCGTTGTTTTCTTGTTTTAACTCTTTCATTGCTTCCACAAGAACTGCTGTCATCTCGGCATAGTTAACACCCATGTAACCGTCCTCAGAATTTGTGAATACCAGTTCGGGCACAACCTTTTCTACTTCCTGAGCAATAAAGCCAACCCGATTGCCCATGCCTGGTTCTGATTTCCAGGTGAAATTAACGCCTCTTAACGCCATAACCTTAGCAAGAGAACCCGAAAGGGTGCTAATATTCTCCTTAAGTCTTATATCCGAAGTTGATGTGGTTAAGGTTCCATCAGAGGTTCTGCTAACTGCAGTTGAATACGCTCCTGATCCAATGGAACGAACTCTTAGGGTTCCCCCAATATCTAAGGTTGCAGTTGGGTCAATTACATTAATACCAAGCCTTCTATTATCAAACTCTCCCCAAATAAGAGGTATTGCAACCTGTGAGTTATCAATGATTAATCGATTTGACACCGTATGAAAGTAGGAATAACCTACCTTATATCCCATAATTATATTATTTGAGCCAGTATTGCTCCACCCCGCAGAATTGCCAATAAAGATGTTTTTATTGCCATCATTCATGACTCCAGCATTTGTTCCAATTAAAACGTTCTCGGCACCCGTCGTTAGCGACGACCCAGCACCTCCGCCAATAATGATTTGCTGAGAACCTGTGGTTATAGAATGCCCAGCCCAACGCCCCAATATGATGTTGAAAAAACCTGTTGTATTATTTAAACCTGCTTCGGTGCCAATAAATATATTCTGACTGCTTTCGTTCTTATAACCTGCTTTGCTGCCAATTGCAATATTATTTTGACCAGTTACACAAGAGTAACCCGCCAAATCACCTAAATACACATTATTGTTGCTATTATTATTTCTTCCTGCGGCATATCCAATAAATACATTTTGATAAGCATTAGGGCTAACTGTAGCATAACCAGTGCTATCACCAATAAAAATATTATGATGTAAGTCTGTTCCTAAATAACCTGATGCCTGACCTAACGAAATATTGTTGTAACCTGTCTTATTGTTTGCGCTTGCATTATACCCTATTGCAATGTTGGAAGATCCTGATGTATTACTTGTTCCACTTTCATTTCCAAGAAAAACGTTGCTGCTACCAGTTGTGTTTGCTCTACCTGCATAATAACCCATAAAAGTATTATTAGTACCACTTGTGTTGTAGCGACCCGACTCATTACCCAAAAACACGTTGTTGCTGGCATTATTTAAAAAACCCGCATAATTTCCCAGAAAAACGTTATTACCACCTGTTGAATTACTGCTACCCGCTAGATAACCAACGAAAATATTGTTTTTCCCAGTAGTTAGTGCTTTCCCTGTTTGGTAACCAAGAGTTGAGTTATACAACCCTGACGGCAGAATATTGCTTCCACTTTCATGGCCAATAAAGTAGTTCTCCGGAGTAAGAAACATAAAACTCTCAGTCTGTGATTTACCCGTTGATAATCCTCCAATAGCGAAACCACCTTTGGCAGCCTTTGCCGGATCATCGTTGATATAGATCCGGGCACTGTCGGCTGAAATGCGCATATATTCGACATCTCCTTTTGTTGAGTTAGAAAGTCCACCAATAGCAAAACCTCCTTTAGCCGCTTTAGATGTAGCATCGTTAATATATATACGAGCACTGTCTGAGTTAATAAAAAACAGGTTTTGACTAACCCCTTTTGTGGAATTGGATAAACCGCCAATGGCAAATCCTCCTTTGGCCGCTTTGGTTGTTGATTCACGAAGCAAAACACGAACGCTGTCGGGGGTAACTCTAAAATAGATTCCTTCGTCCACTTTCGTTGAATTTGAAAGGCCTCCAATGGCAAATCCGCCCTTGGCAGCTTTCGTTTCTGTGTCGTCAACATAAATACGAACACCCGATTGATAAACGCCAAATACTACTTTTCCATCCTTGTTTTTGACTTCCAAAATTGGGTCATCAATTCCTGCTGTGGGGTCACT
>JAQVXQ010000147.1 GCA_028709085.1 Salinivirgaceae bacterium
TCCGTTCCGTCGGTTCCAATGGGTAACGTATATACGTAGTAATTTGTACTTGGAGATAACGATGTAAAATGATGAGTGTGAGTTTCGGTTTTGGCAATTCCCCATGTCTTTATGATGTTTGCAGCAGAACCCATCATTGGAAGCCACATTTGCATGTCGGCAGCGGTCATGATTACAAAATGGTACGATGCACATGCACTGTTGGGAGTTAATGTTACATCTAACATAGTAGTTTCAACGTTAGCAAATGTAACATCTACCTCTGGAGCATCATCATTGATGGATCCAAGTATTTTCATGACGGTAAAATTATATACTTCGGTTGCACTTACGGAATAACCACATACAAAGATGTTTGAGTTTTCATCCACAGCAATACCCTCTAAGTAATCTTCGGTATTAAAAGGGTTGATAAACTTAACTCCATTATCCGCAAATGTTTGGTCGCGACTGCCATTACTATTTAAACGAGTAACATAGGTGTGATATTTTACAGCACTATTTGTAACTATGGATCCGGTAAATACAATTTTACCATCGGGTTGTGTAGTTATAGCTTGAACATAGTTAGCCTCTTCTACCATTTTAATAGTAGCAATACCATCTATGCCAAAGGTGTTGTCGTGTGTGCCATCGCTGTTAAGTCTAATAATTGTGGCATCGTATTCCGGAACGCCTGTTATGATATCTATCTCTTTGTGTGAACCAATAAGGATTTTGCCATCATTCTGGATGGTTATAGCTGTACCAAAATCGGCAAGACCGCCTATATCATTCACATAAATACCATCGGTTGCAAACAATGCATCTAACGCTCCATTCGTAGTATAGCGTGCAACAAATACATCACTATAGCTCGTTTCACCCCCTTTAAAGCCAACTGCAACTACCTTTCCATCGTCTTGAATATCAAGATCAGAAGCGTAGGAATATTGTTCTGTAAGGGTAATTACATAACCATCAACTCCATATGAAGTGTCGATGGTACCATCTGCGTTGACTCTTGCCAGTGCAAATTTGTCGTCAGAATGACCCGCAAGAACAATTTTACCATCGTCTTGCAAAGCAACGGCTACACTATTTCCCAATGTTGGGAGGTGACATATGCCGGCATTCCCAAATGTGGGATCTAAATCGCCATCGTCAAAATATCGTGCTACAACAGCGTGGTAAGATTCCCCATCATAGATATAGCCTGCTAAAATAATACGTCCATCGGGTTGTAATACAATTCCTTCTCCATAGGATTGTACACCAACGCCTGGAGTAAGAACAATACCACCTTCTCCAAACGTTGGATCTAGTGTTCCATCAGGGTTGTATCTCACCATAGTAAATTGATAGGTTCCAAACCTAGCTCTTCCTACTACTATAACTTTACCATCGGGTTGCAAAGCTAAATCGCTTGACATTCCGAAATTGTTGCCTATTGCAGTCATAATTACACCATTATCTCCAAAGGTTGTATCGAAATCTCCGGGATTTTGAGCGTGTAATGTTAAAAACGCAAGTATTAAAATCAATGCTGTGAATAATTGTTTCATTTTGAAGTTTTTTTAGTTTAGAATTATGATTTAACAATCATAGGTTGTATTTTAAACAACTCGAACAAATAAAAGAGTCTTTTTGCAATACAAAACCAATACAAGGTTTAATAAGTTACTGAATAATAGAATTATAACCCTTTTAAGGGTATGAATTTTGACCTGTTGAGTTGGTGAAAGTTTGATGGATTTTGGAGTTTTTTTACGGAATATAATATCAGTTTATTCGATTTAAAAACATTCAGAATCGATAATGTAAAATGTTTTGGCTGCATATTTTACAACTTTATTGGCAATTGACATGGATAAGAACAAGCCACACTATTGTCTCTTGATTATGGGTTAAAAAAGCATCTCTACTTTTGAATTTGACAATAATGTTCCATATAGCTCATTCCATAAATAATTTGGTAATATAAACGATATTACACAAAAGAGTTCAACCTCTTTTTTTAATATTAATCCATTTTTCATATCTTCGCAGTCCGTTATTTAAGATGGAAAATTCAATCGAAAAGCCATCTCATAATCAACGATTCAATATTAATATTTATCTTCTATGAAATCAATTTCAAAACGTGTTTTACGTTCAATACCCATAGTTCTGATTATTGTCAATGGTTGTTCTGATGGGAATGATGCATTGTCCAAGAAGTCAACACGATTGGTTCAAAAAATGTCGGTGAATGCGGTGATTGCTAAAAAAAGCAATTTAGAGCAAATTATAACCTTAGCGGGAAATATCATTGCCGCCGAAGAGATTGAACTGAAATGCGAAACGCAGGGAAAACTCATTGAACTGAACCTGGAAGAGGGAAAAATAGTGGAGAAAAACCAACTTTTAGCACGAGTCAACGATAGCGAAATTAGGGCACGATTGGATAAATTAGAGATTGACCTAAAATTAGCGCAGGAGGAACTTAATAGAAAGATGCGTCTCTACGAAATTAAAGCGCTGAGTCAACAAGAGGTTGACATCGCAAAAAATAGCGTTGACGGTCTTAAAGCCGACATTCAACTTTACAAAGCTCAACTTCAAAAAACGGAGATACGAGCCCCATTTAAAGGTAGAATAGGATTGAGAAACGTAAGTCTGGGAAGTTATATCACCACTGCAACAGTCCTGGCAACGTTGGTTGACGACAATCCGGCTAAAGTGGAATTCTCGCTCCCCGAACGCTATGTTTTTGGAATAAATAAAGGAGAAAAAGTGGAGTTTTCGCTCGGTCATCATCCAAAAAAATTTGAAGCCCACATTTATGCAACGGAGTCAACCATCGACAAAAATACCCGGGCACTCAAAGTAAGAGCGTTGGCACCAAATCCAAATGGCGAATTAATCCCGGGATTCTTTGCTCGTGTTTTTTACAGAAACAAAGATAACATTCAATCGCTTATGATTCCACCACATGCCCTAATTCCAATTCTAGGTGGTCAATCCATTGCAAAGTATAAAAATGGCAAAATAGATATATCCACCATCGAAATTGGAACGCGAACACCCACATCGGTTGAAGTTATTTCGGGCGTAGAGGTCGGAGATACCATTATAACCTCTGGACTTTTGCAAATCAAAGATGGAATGGCCGTAAATGTGAGCATTGATGATACTTGGTAAATAAACATGCTCTTTCAATTCAACGAAAACATCTACTATCTTACACAAAACATTAAAAAATGAATCTTGCATCGGTTAGCATAAACAGGCCTGTTCTGGCCTCCGTACTTTCAATAGTTATTATACTGTTTGGATTTGTTGGTTTTTCATTTCTAGGAGTACGCGAATATCCCAGTGTCGATCCACCGGTAATTTCTGTTTCAACCTCTTACGTGGGAACGAATGCAGAAGTTGTTGAATCTCAAATTACCGAACCACTCGAAGCGGCAATCAATGGAATTGCCGGAATTAAATCGTTAACAAGCACCAGCGCGGACGGACGCAGTTCCATTACGGTTGAATTTGAACTTGGAACCGACATGGAAGCGGCCGCAAATGATGTTCGCGACAAAGTATCGCAAGCGATTCGACGACTACCGCCCGATATCGATGCACCAATTGTTTCCAAAGCCGATGCCAGTGCCGAAACCATTCTTATATTAACTGTGCAAAGCGATAAACGGAGCCTTGTTGATTTGTCGGATATTGGAAATAATGTATTCAAAGAACGCATCCAAACCGTTCGCGGAGTAAGCAATGTTAATATCTGGGGTGAGAAACGATATGCCATGCGACTACACCTCGACCCCAACAAACTCGGGGCCTACGGACTCACTCCTTCCGACATCAGAAATGCACTCAGCCGAGAAAACGTTGAATTACCAACCGGTCGAATTGAGGGATACTACACCGAGCAATCCATAAGGACACTGGGAAGGTTAGAAACGGAATTTGATTTCAACAATCTGATTATTAAAGACGTAGATGGAATCCCCGTAAAACTACAAGATGTTGGACGTGCAGAACTATCGCCAGAAAACGAACGAACACTGTTGAGAGGAAATCAAGGTACGCCACAAATTGGGATAGCCGTTACGCCACAACCGGGAGAAAACAACATAGCTATTGCCGATGAGGTTTACAAACGTATCGAACAAATTAAAAAGGAGTTGCCCGACGATATCCGCATTGTTTATGCCATGGATACAACTACAACAATTCGAAAAGCGATAACTGAAGTTCAAGAAACAATGCTACTGGCCTTTATATTAGTTGTTTTGGTTATTTTCGTGTTCCTTAGAAGCTGGCGAACTACGCTCATTCCCATGATAACCATGCCCATAGCACTCATTGGCTCCTTTTTCGTAATGTATCTCATGGATTTTTCCATCAACATCCTTTCGTTGCTTGGAATTGTACTCGCCACTGGATTGGTGGTTGACGATGCCATTGTTGTGCTGGAGAACATCTATTCGAAAATAGAGAAAGGAATGGATCCCATACGTGCCGGACACGAAGGAACGAAAGAGATATTTTTTGCCATCGTCTCAACAACTGTTACACTGATTTCCGTTTTCCTTCCCATCGTTTTTCTACAAGGAATAACCGGACGATTGTTCCGCGAATTTGGAATTGTATTGTCCGGAGCGGTCATTATATCTTCGTTTGTAGCCTTGACCCTAACTCCAATGATGACAACCCGACTTCTGAAAAAACGAACAAAAGAGGGTTGGTTCTATCTGTTCATGGGACGTTTTTTCGACCGATTATCAAACATTTACGAGCAATCGCTGCATTGGTTTATTGCCCGACGATGGATCGCTCTAATCATAACGGCCATTGCAGTTGTTATGATTTTAGGAATTGGATCCATTCTTCCATCGGAGTTGGCACCCATGGAAGACAAAAGTAGAGTGGCAATTATGGCTACAGCACCCGAAGGGACGTCGTTTGAGCAAATGGACGACTATATAAGTAATGTGGTTCAATTTGTGGACTCCCTTCCCGAGCGCAAGGCAATTATTGCCGTAACTGCCCCAGGTTGGTCAGGTGGAGGGTCTGCCAATTCGGGATTTGTGCGCTTGTTAATGACCGAGCCCGAAGATCGTACAAAAACACAACAAGAAATTGCCGACGAAATTGGAGCTTTCCTTCGAACACAACCGTTAGCACGAGCGTTTGTAACTCAGGATCAAACCATTAGAACAGGTCGCGGAGGCGGATTACCCGTGCAGTTTGTAGTACAAGCCCCTAGTTTTGAACGTCTTAAAGAAGTGGTTCCCGATTTTATGCTAAAGGCACAGGACGATCCACGGTTTCAGGTTGTTGACCTTAACCTAAAGTTTAATAAACCAGAATTGCAAATTGAAATAGATCGGGAAAAAGCACGCTCCATGGGTATAACGGTACGCGATATTGCAGAGGCACTCCAACTCTATTTTGCTGGTCAGCGTTACGGATTTTTCGTTATGCGGGGCAAGCAATATCAAGTAATTGGACAAGCCGAACGAAAATATCGAGACGACCCTTCCGATATCACTTCCATTCAAATGCGCAACAACACTGGCGATTTAATAGAACTTGGAAATCTGATTACGATAAGCGAAGAGAGTACACCTCCACAATTGTATCGCTACAATCGCTATGTTTCGGCAACATTCAGTGCTTCCACTGTTCCGGGAGTAACGCTGGGGCAAGGAATTGAAGCCATGCGCGAAATTGCATCCACAACCCTCGACGACACTTTCTCAACTACGCTTACCGGAATATCGCAACAGTTTGAAGAGAGTTCTGGAAGTCTATATTATGCTCTTGTTTTTGCGCTCATTCTGGTTTATTTGGTTTTAGCGGCACAATTTGAAAGTTATCGCGACCCGTTAATCATAATGTTTACCGTGCCATTGGCTCTAGCTGGAGCGTTGCTTTCGCTCTATATTATGAACCAAACCATGAATATTTTCAGTCAAATTGGAATTATTGTTCTTGTGGGAATTGTAACCAAAAACGGAATTTTAATTGTTGAATTTGCCAATCAAAAGAAACAGAAAGGAACCGATAAAACGCTTGCGGTAATTGAGGCAGCAGGGCAACGACTTCGTCCAATTCTGATGACCAGTTTTTCAACCATATTTGGAGCACTTCCCATTGCATTGGCATTGGGTGCGTCGTCAAAAAGCCGGGTACCTATGGGTATTACAATTATTGGAGGATTAATTTTCGCACTCCTACTCACCCTTTACGTCATTCCTGCCATTTATTCTTATATTTCAAAGAAAACAGCAAATATTGTTCACAATGAAGAGAGCTAAACTTTTATTATCAACTGTATTTCTGTCAGTTATACTTTTAAATACTAACACCGTTTATAGTCAAGAACTATTGACGCTTTCGGATGCCATTAACCGTGGATTGGAGTCGAGTTTTTCCATTCAGATTGCTCGAAAAAGCACAGAAATTGCCCACATAAACAACCGTTTGGGGAATGCCGGATTCTCACCTCGAATTGACCTAAATGCCAATCAATCAAATAGTTTACAAAACAGGCATTTGGAACAAAGCGACAACACGGAGATAGACCAATCGGGATATCGAACCCACAGCTTAACATCGGGTATTGCACTTAATTGGACTCTTTTCGATGGATTTGCCATGTTCGTTCGTGCCGACAAACTAGAACTCTTTGAAGAACAAAGCGACCTCAATTTACGAATGACAATTGAAAATGCCATTGCCGATATTATTTTCACCTATTTCGCCATTTCGCAACACGAAAAATTGCTCGATTGGCATCTTGAACAACTCACACTTTCAGAAAACAGATTGTCCATTGCCCGAGAAAAAACAAAAATCGGTTCCGGGTCTGACCTTCAAACCATGCAAGCTGAACTCGATTTCAGAACCGACAGTACACTCATGTTGTCGCAGCGAAATTTGGTTTTCAATCTTAAATCGCACCTAAACCGACTTTTAAATCGAGCACCAGAAACTGCATTTAGTGTGGAACAAAATGTTGAAAAACCCACCGAACGAACCTTCGAGCAAATTTATAGCAAGATGGCGGAGCAAAATGCGTCGTTATTAATTGCCCGAAATCAAAAACAGATTCGGAATAAGGAGCTGGAAGAGACAAAGAGCCAACGATATCCAACGGTTTATATTTCAGGAGCTTATAACTTTAACCAAACTGGAACTCCGCAAGGAAGCACCGAACTGAGTCGTATTTTGGGCCCATCGGTTGGAATAGGTGCTTCGCTAACCCTTTTTAATGGTTTAAACACTTCGCGAAAAATAAAAACAGCACACATCGTAGCAGAAACGCAACAATTAATGCTCGACGAGTTAACAACTCGGCTAAATCACGATGCCTTTACCATTGTTAATGAGTTAAATCAAGCATTGGAGATGGTTAAAGTTGAAGAAGAATATGTTAATCTAGCGCAGCGGAATGTTGAAATTGGAATGGAAAAATATGGTTTGGGAGCGATATCAGACCTGGAACTCCGTGAAATTCAAAACAAACTCTCCGCCTCGCGTAACCGCCTAATTACAGCACTAACCAATGCACAAGCCCGTGAAATTGAACTTTTAGTACTGACCGGCGATTTTAAAAAGTATTTGGAATAATCTCGGGCACAGGTGATTTGATATTTAG
>JAQVXQ010000148.1 GCA_028709085.1 Salinivirgaceae bacterium
TTTTGATTTTCTTTATTACCCGGATAATCTTTATTCTAAATTTTGGAAATCTAAAGGAACTTTCTGTTTTCAAACTCGATTTAGGACACTCATTCATAACAGGATTAAGATTTGACACCGTTGTGTTAACCTTTTCGCTTCTATTACTTTTGCTATTGAGCCTAGTTAATTTATTTTTAAGAACGGGGACGCATAAGGAACAAAAGGTTATTAATAAAATCTTCATCGGGTTTTCAACGTTAGTTTTATCCTTTGTTGTTTTCATTTGTATTACCGATTTCTTTTACTACAAATTTTTCTCTTCGCATTTTAATATTAATGTGTTTGGACTGATTGACGATGATACAAAATCCTTATTGAAATCAATTTGGGTAGATTATCCAGTTATAAGAATCACCCTGTTTTTAATAGTTGCAATATTTATAATTCAAAGATTAGCAAAACGTTTTTATTATAGTAAATCAATCTTTACAATTACAAAAGGGTTAAGTAGAACCTCCTATGCTTTCGTGCTCCTGCTGGCATTTATGTTAGGAATGCGGTGTTCTTTTGGGAATGTGCCTTTGGAATTTATGGAAGCCTCCATTTCACCAAACACATTTATCAACAATATACCTATTAACGGAGTTTTTGCTCTAAAAAACGCCATTGAGGAGAAAAATAAAGGACAAATAGACATATCACAGCATACCTATTTAGAAAAATTCGGGTTTAAAAATAACACAGAACTATTGTCCGATTACATTCGATATTTTGGTTCTGAAAACGATTCTACCGTTTCACCCATAACCTTAGATAGTATTTCTTTCGTAAAAACGTCTGAAGATCCCTTTCTTGCAGAAAACCCACCCAACATTGTTTTTCTGCAAATGGAGAGCATGAGCACTTATTTTTTTAATCTGCACTCTGAAAACTTTAATCTATTGGGTTCACTAGAACAAGAGTTAAAAAACTGTATTGTATTCCAGAATTTCCTCTCCTGTCGTAATCTCACTATTTTATCCATGGATGGGTTAATTGTCAATAGTCCCTTGTCGCCCCTTTCTCAATCGGAGTATTTGAATGTTTCCTTTCCATCATCGTCGATAGTTCCCTTTTTAAAAAGTGGATATGAAACGACATTTATTACTGGAGGTCGGCTTAATTGGCGAAATTTAGATCAATTTTTACCTCGACAGGGCTTTAATAAACTTGAGGGAGGTGCCGATATTAAAAAGCATTGTCCCAATGCCATCGAGGAACATGAGTGGGGTGTGTATGATGAATTTCTAATGGAAAGAATTGTTCAAAAATTACATGAGAAACAGGATAAACCGCAATTTATTTATGGAGTGTCAATCACTTATCATACGCCGTATAAATATCCATTGCACTACAAACCTATGCCGTTAAATTTGAAGGGGGAAATAAAAAAATTACTCAATTCGACCGATGAAGCAACCCGTCAAACCTTTGTTTGTTACCAATATATGTGTGATGCTTTGGGGTGGTTGATTCACGAAATTACCAACTCCGAATTAGCCGATAATACCATTATTATAGCTACCGGAGATCACAGTTCGCATTTATCCAGTAATTTATTCGGGTTTACGGATAAAGATATCATGAAACTGTATAGCGTACCCCTAATTATGTATGTTCCTGAAAAGTATAAAAAAGAATTATATATCGACACCACACGATTTGGATCACATAAAGATATTTTTCCCACTATTTTTAATATGGCGCTGTCGAATGCAAGCTATTTTAAAAGCGGTAACGACCTATTTTCCAGTGATACAACAACCAATTATTTTGGTTTATACCAGAATCAAACAGCAATAAATAATGCAGGATGTGCGAAATATCACAACAATAACAACTTCACTTATTATCGTTGGCTAAATAAAAAAGGCGGGGAATTAGGCCTTGACTTAGAACCGTCGCAATTGCTAATTGAATTGGGCAATGCATCGAAAGCGTATTCTGCCTTCAATATATTTCAAACAATTCTGCAAATAAAAGAAAAGAAAAACATTGTTCGTAAGGTGGTTGCTAAATAATTGAGATTGCAAATTAATTTCAACAAAAAGGATCGAGATATCTGCCAATCTACATTCTATTTTTTAATTGTCATTTATCAACGCCTCTTTTATTTTTCAATAAACTGCTCATAATCAACACTTTTTGGATTTTCAACAAACAAAAGGAACCGACACAAACTATATTGCGTGTAATTGAATCAAAAACGTTGATCCATCAAAGCTCACTAATAGTATATTCTAAATGGGCATAAACAAATTTCAGATCCGAAAATGACACCCTATTTCCAAGTGCCTCCTTTGCGGTACTCAAGCTTTTGTCCTTCGACTCACTAACATAGTTGGTAATCAAAGCGACTTTGTCGGGAGTAACAAACTGATCAATTGAAATGTCGCCCGATTGAACATAAGGAACTAAATGCCCGTGGATAGTAGTCTCAACCAATTTGCGTTCAGCCGCAATCTCCTCCACTGTTTTGCCATCCTGAAACATTTCAAAACTAATCTCTCGGGTTGGTCTTTTTTTCTCCTTGGGTTTAAATTCAATTCGTTCATTGGTTCCATAGTTGGGTTTTAAATTATTATTGGCACAATATTCCATAACTATGGAAACGATATCGGCTCCAAACTTATCAACTTTAATTTTACCCAGCCCATGAATGGAACGAAGTGCATTAGAATCGGCCGGTAAACGATTGGAGATTTCAATCATCGACTTTCGAGGCAATATCATGTAAATGGGAACATTAAGCTCCTCGGCGGCCATGTTTCGCCACTGTTTCAACAGTTCAACAAGCATTGGATTATTGGAGGCCTCCAGTGGTGCTTTGTCTGCCGATAATTTAGAAACCGACTTTGGTCGTTTTGCGGAATCCTCAATGGATGCCTTGGCCTTAGTTTCCAGAAAAACAGATGTGCTAAACCCAATTTCACATACAGCCAAACATTGTGCTTTTATGTGCAACTCCATCTCAATTTTTGCAACAATATCTGTTAAACTCTTCTTTACCTGCTTGTTATCCGTATCATAATCTATTTTAGCTAAGTTATCAATAATTTCCACCTTAATTTTAGGTAAATAATAGATACTTGCTTTCTTAATTCGTTCCTGTAACATCAGATTATTCTCAATTTGACCCAGTGTTGCTGCATGTTTGTTTATTTCACCCGTAAATTTCTTTCCGACCTCAAAAAAATCACGATTCACAACTTCAATTACACTCTTTAATATGGGACCAAAAGAAGCATCAAGGATATTGAGATTTTCGTTTGCAATTTTATTTAACGTGTATATCTGTTTTCTCAAATTCGAGAAGTCGAACAAATCGTGCAACAATCCAAGCTGAAACTCATACTGAGCTCGTTTCAAAAGCTGCTCATCAGGTTGATTTTCAGAGATATTCTTTGTGAATCCAAGCACACTGTTATCGTTTCGGATGCTCGAAGTTTCGATACGCGAGCTCAATATCATCCCTTCCATGGTTTTGCATCGACTTAAAGCGACATAAACCTGACCATGGGCAAATGCAGCTTGCGCATCAATTATGGCACGCTCGAAGGTTAAACCCTGACTTTTATGGATTGTAATAGCCCATGCTAGTTTGAGTGGAATTTGCGTAAACGTTCCAATCACATTTTCAGTGATCTCCTTCGTTGTAGCATCGAGCGTATATCGTCGATTTTCCCATGTTAATGGAGTTACCGTCAAAGCAGCATCGTCCCCTTCACATTGAACATAAATAGCATCATCGTCCATATGTGTGATGATTCCTATTTTCCCATTATAAAACTGTTTTTCATGCGAAGGATCGTTTTTCACAAACATCACCTGCGCTCCAACTTTCAGACCCAAACTGGAATCGGTTGGATAAGCTCCCTCGGGGAAATCACCCGATAAACCTGCCAAAAACTTTTGTGGTTTTCCGGGCACTTTTGACAATTGAACTTCATTAATTTGCTGTGCTTGATAATTATGCGTAGTTAATGTTATATATCCCACATTTTCGGATGACGATACATTGGGCTTATAACGACTATTTAATTTTTCAAGTGCCGACATGTCGAGTTGATTATCGCGCACTTTATTTAGCAGATCAACAAAGGTCTGGTCGGTTTGACGATAAATATGCTGCAACTCGACACTAATATAGTTCGTTTGCTGTAGCGCTCGACTTCCAAAAAAGAAAAATGAGCTGTAATGCTCTTGTAAGAGTGCCCGCTCGTTGTCCTTAACAACTGGTGCCAACTGTTGCAGGTCGCCAATAAGTAAGAGCTGCACACCACCAAAAGGTTTGCTATTATTTCTATATTGTTTTAAAACGCCGTCTATAGCATCAAGCAGATCCGCTCTAACCATACTGATCTCGTCAATAATCAAGAGATCGAGACTACGCATAATATTTACTTTCTCTTTGTTAATTCGTCTAAACCCGGCACTATCATCGTCACGGTTTATTTGCACATCAGGCAAAAGAATTCCTGGTGCAATTTGAAAAAACGAGTGAATAGTAACTCCCCCGGCATTAATAGCTGCTACGCCTGTTGGAGCAACAACCACAGAACGTTTTGTTGAGTGCTTTTTAATATAATGCAAAAACGTGGTTTTCCCGGTTCCAGCTTTTCCTGTAAGAAAAATATTGCGCCCTGTATATTCAACAAACTCTAAAGCGAGTTGTAACTGTTTATTATCCGTAAAATTCATACCAAATCCCAATTATAATAGCCTGTCAAATTTAACGATTTAGTTTGATCAAACCAATTTGCATTAAACAAAAATAAAGAGGACTAAGAGTTTTCAATCCCAATTCACAATCAACATCTAGTGATTAAAATCGGACTTCAGAGTAAAAAAATGCCTATTTTTACGGCGCAGAAATCCACTTACAAGAAACACTAAAAATGAACCAAGTAGCCTTCCTGATTGCTGTTACAGCTGTTGCTTTTGTTATTGGACGTAGCATTCGCGATATGCTAAGAAAACGTCCTGTTCGAGAAAAAAAAGCACGCCGAAAAATCCTATATCGGTTATTTGCCATATCAGCATTAATAATTACAATCCTTTTATTTATTGTAATATCGACAGTTGGAACAATAATATCATTCACAGAAGGGATTGAACTGGACAAAACAATTCTACTTATTCTCATACTGGGAATAAGCGGATACTTATCCTATGAAATTGTAAAATATCTTAAAAATCTATAATTGTTACACAAGTAATCCGTGACTGAATTGCGTAAGAAAGAACGCTATTCCATTATTCTACAGATTATTATGGCATAGAAATTGATGCCTTAGCGACCTTTACGAATGTAAAAACCACTGCTATAATATCAAATCTCCATGAGAAAAAGACTTTACTCAAGTATTGTTTTCATTCTGCTATTTTGCACCATAACTTTAAATGGTCACGATTCAATACCCGATTATTACAAGATCATACGGGATGCAAATGAGTGTCTAAGCAAAGATCCCCACAAAAGTTTAAGAATCGTAGATTCTGCAAAAAATGTATTTCTTGACATGGATCAGTCGTTACTATTCGAAGTGGAAAGCCAAGCAGCCTTTTACACAAAAGATTATCTGCGATCCTATTTAGCACTTATGAAAATTGATTCTATTTTATCGACCACGTCGGAATTGCCTCGACTTGCCGTTAATTACAATCGGATTGGGATCTTATTAACAAAATGGGAAGCATACGACAAAGCCCTTGAGTTCCTATTGAAATCATACAACATAAGAAATAATTTGAATGAGCCTGAACCGTTGATGTTTACCTTAAATGCATTAGCTTCTCTTTATTTAAAAATGGAAAACAAAGAGATGACCATTAGCTCCATGAATCAGGCACTAAAATATGCGGAAAAATCGGTCGATACATTTCAAATATCATATATTTTAGACAATGTAGGACAGATCCACGAAGAATACGGAACAACAGACAGCGCGCTCTATTTTTACAAAAAAGCCCTAAAAAATAGGATTGCAATAAATAGCAATTTAGGACAAATTCAATCTTTTGAACGGATTGCAACATTTTATCTGAACCAAAACCAAAACGATTCAGCGTATAATTATGCAGCCAAAGCGATCAAAGTTGCTCGAAACCAAAAATCAACCATTGATATTATTTTATCGCAATTAATTATTGCGGAAATATGGCTGAACAAAAACAAACCTCTTGACGCTGAAATTTATCTTCTGCGAATTCAAGCAGATTCAAAAATTGACCATATTCCGGAAATCAAAAAAAAACTTTATTCTCTCTTTTCCAAAACACATGAGCAGCAAAAAGACTACAAACGTGCACTCTTATATGCCGATAAATATATAAAATTATCGGATTCGTTAGTCGCTCAAAATAGGGAAGAGAAAATTTCAAAACTCTCTTTTGTTCATAAAACAGGGACTCGAGATAAAGAATATCGAGGATCACAATTGTTTATTAAAGAACAAGATAAAGTTATAAAGCAACATGTAAAGGAGATTGTCTATTTGCTTATCCTTTTAGGATTAGTGTTAACCTACTTATTTTCAAAAATCATCAAACAAAAAAAGGACAACAACGAGTGTGTGAAATTAAAGGACAAAACAATCAATCAACTAAACGAAACAATTAGAATACTTACAGAATCGAATAAAAATAATACAGAAGCACTAGAAGAAATAACAATGGAAAAGGATGGTTATTTTGAAACCATTAAAAATATGCAAGACGCTTTAAAAGCATTAAAAGTGGATACAAACGAGTCCATAAAATCGATTGTTCAAATTGGAAATCTACTTCTTGAAGACACAGAGGCTGATTCACCACAGGAAATTTACATACAGAAAATCCACTGTACTGCAAAATCAATGGAACGTATATTGAACACAACCTTTTCATTTATTGACGATAAATCAATTAAAAGAGCACATAAAAACGATGTGTCAAAAATCACCCATAAAATAGAGCATTTTATAAAGGAAAATCATTCAAACAACAAAGCAAAAATTCAATACAATATATCATTTAGCGATGAACTAGAGACCGATAAACATCAAATATCCATTACGCTTCTTCAATTATTATTAGACTTATTGCTTGATACTGACACGGAAGGGACCATTACAATTGGCAATATAATAAATGACAACCAATTGTTTTTCAACATCATCGACAACCGCAATTCATCGATCTACAATAACATTGGAAATAAAATCCAAGAGTTTTATTCAAATGTGTTTTCAGTGGCAGAAAACAAAACAGAAGAGAAGCTCCTTGAACTTGTTCGGGCCAGTAAAAGCAACGGATTAACCATAAAACACAATGAGGAAAAACCGGGCATTCACCAACTCTTATTTGCTGCACCGTCTCTAAACAAAGTCTCTTGCGTGGAGAAAAAACACGATGCCCCATACTGGGCGAACAAACACATTTTAATTGCCGAAGACGAATATATAAATTTCGAGGTGCTGAAAAACTATATAAAACCTACAAAAGCCAAAATTAGTCATGCCCGAAATGGGGAAGAAATACTAGAACTCTTTAAGATATTCCGGTTCGACATGGTTATTATGGATATAAAAATGCCA
>JAQVXQ010000149.1 GCA_028709085.1 Salinivirgaceae bacterium
CATAAAGAGCTCGTCCGTAACCCGTACTACCTCTATATTCAGGCGCAACAACGATATAGCCCTGCGCCATTAGTTCGCAGATAATATGATAATAATAAGTTGTAAAATCGCCATGTACGCCCCCATGTGGGAAAACCAGTAACGGATATTTCTTGGAAACATCGATCCCTTTTGGCACGAAAACATAGGACCAAAATTTCACCGGGTTCTTTGCTCCCCGCGCTGTTTCGCTGGGAATATTTGCTGGAGGCGGACCGTACATATAGACCTTATCGACATGGGCCACATCTTGTAAACGGCTAAACCACAACAGATCATCCATGTTTTTTTGTAACACATCGAGCGTGTGAGTTAAATTTACATTGTATTCGCGCAACGCTTTAACCTCTTTCTGAATGTCGTCGATGCTTTGTCCAAGGGAAAGCAGAGGAAGCATTAGAATAAATACGGTGAAAAAATTTCTCATATCTTTTATCGTTTTACATTATTTTGTATCAATTTCAAACAACAAGTTCAAATTTTGTAGGACAAATATAGCGAACTACAAACAAAAAATCGTCATATTCTTATCTCAATGTGGCGAAAATGAAAAGAGGCACAAACCGAAAAGAGACGCAAAATTTTGCGTCTCTACGGATAAATAAAATGGGTTTTGAAAATCGATTGGCGGGAATGCCTCTCTATTTGCAATTACATTATGTTCGAAAGGTTGTTTATAAATTTTCCTTAGGGGCAAACTTCATTTTTTCAAACAGGCCTTCCAAATTCACGGTAGCTATACGACATGCAATATCAGAGGCGGCATAGGGAAGAATCAAATTTTCCTTAAATATCATTGCCCCGCATGAATAAATAACATTCGGGACATATCCTTCACGTTCCTCTTCGTTTGCCGATAATAGAGGTTCCTCTAAACGGGCAATTATTTTTGTGGGGTCGTCTAAATCCAATAGAATCGCTCCAATGGAATACTGACGCATATTCCCCACGCCGTGTGTTAGCACCAACCAGCCTTTATCGGTTTCGATGGGTGAACCACAGTTTCCAATTTGTACAAATTCCCATGGTTGTTGGGGTTCTTGAATGAGGGTTGCCTCATGCCAGAAGTGCAAGTTGTCGGAAAACATTATATAATTGTTCTCACCATCCTGCCGCGAGAGCATAGCATATTTTCCATTCACTTTTCTAGGGAAAAGTGCCATTCCTTTGTCTTTCACTCCTTCTCCATTGAGGGTAATAATCTTAAAGGTTTGAAAATCCTGGGTCTCAATGAGCTGCGACAAAATACTATGCCCATTAAATGCCGTGTAGGTTGCATAATAGATTTCTTCCCCATCATCCTGCGTAAATTTAACAAAACGAGCATCCTCAAGACCTTTGCTCTCATTGGATGATACAGGAAATATTACCCGTTCGCCAATATTTGTTTCGTCATCAAATTTTACTTTATAATTCGAGTCGGCAAGCCAATTAATAACGTTAATTGTCCAATGGTGTGTTTCAAAATCAGGATTTGAGTACACCTCTTGTATGCTTAATTTTAACTCGGCATACGTAAAAAAACCACCCAGCTTATTCATTATAATTTGACTTGTTTCGTTCCATGCTTTTAGGTCTTGTAACTTCATCTGAAACAAACTATTATCATAGAATGGGTCGTGAACCATGGCTGGTGTTTCAACGTATTCTGAAACGGTATCAAGATTAAAGACGAAGTTTTTATCCACTGTTCCACTTCTAAAAACGATGGAAGAAATATGCCCTTCGCCCGTTGCTCGCAAACTCATAATAAATCTCATGCTCCCTTTTGGCAATAACGTTTGATCGGGATGCGCCACAATGGATGGATTAAACAGTGCCGCCGATTCAATGGAGTACTCCATGGTAAGGTACGCTCCAATAAGCAGTTTCTGTGTTTTGCTAATTATGGAGCTTTGTGGAATATATTCCGATATTTTGTCGTAGTGTCGTAATAGTTGCAGTTGTATATTTTTGTGACGATCAACAAAGAGCATTAGTGTCTCCTCCAATAGTTTTTCGGCTTCTTGTGGAGTAAGTTCTAAAACTCGGAGTATTATATTGCCTATTCGTGGTAGTTGACTCGGAATATGAGGTAGTGTAATTACTCGCGAATTGTCGCCTACGATTCGTATTTTTTTGCGCTTTACGATTTGTTTCATACTCGTTAATTTCTCCATAATTATTAAATTAAATCCTTACTTATTTTTTCAAAACTTGTTGATAAACATCAAAATAGCCATCCACCATTTTCTCGAGACTAAAGTTTAACATTGCCCATTCGCGACAATGCTTTCTAGAAATGGCATCTATTTTATTTAAAGACTCAACGGCCTGGTCAACGGTGTTTACAAGGAATCCGGTTTTAGAATCATCAATTAACTCGGGCATTGATCCCCTGCTAAATGCAACAACGGGTGTTCCACAAAACATGGACTCTGCCACGCTCAAGCCAAAGGGTTCGTCAAAACTAATGGGATGCAACAACGCTGCCGCCTCTCCCAACAATATATCTCTCTCTTTTGGTCCTGAATTGCCAACATACACAATGTCAGTATTATTGACAAAGGGTTTAACCTTCTGGTCGAAATAGGCTTCATCCTGAATCAACCCTGAGATTATTAATTTCTTGTTTGCCTTTTTTGCAATCTGAATGGCTTCCCATGCTCCTTTCTCCGGATGTATTCTTCCAAAAAACAGCAAATAATCTTTGGGGTTGGGATTAAACGTAAAATCCTTACTGTCTATTCCGTTATAAACCGTGGCAATATAATCGAGTTCAGTATTTCGGTCGGAATTACTGATGGAGACGTAAAAATTATTATTGTTGTATTTTTTATATACTGGGATTATTTTCTCAGACGAAAACCCATGAATAGTTGTAACCATGGGCGTTTTGATTAATTTAGAATACGTAAGTGGAAGAAAATCGAAATTGTTGTGAATGATATCAAACTTGGATGCTTGCTCCATTATATTGCTAATATGCAGGCACTCCCACACTTTAGGATCAAGCGATTGATCTTCAGCGTATGCCGTTTTTGAAACATATTGCAACTTTCCATTTGTGTGTGAATTACCGGTAGCAAACAACGTTACCTCAACGCCTTTTTTTACCAATCCTTCGGCAATATTGGATGCTACCTGTTCCCAAGGACCATATTTTAAGGGAGGCGTGCGCCATGCTATGGGTGCTAAAATACCAACTTTCATTTATTTATATTTTTTATTGATTGTCTGTTAATATGTTAATCCTTTTAGAAATTGATTTTAAAAGAGTTTTATAAGGTTGCTGCTCTGCAAAAGAGGAATCTATTTTCACAAGGCACTTCTGCTATTATTGAGACAATGATCCACCAGTTCCTCTATGTTTGCAGTTCCCACGCACATAACGGTATCGGCTGCGCCCCAATATATTTTTACGCTTCCATCGGGTTCGGGAATTGCGCCACACGAAAAAACAACGTTGGGAACATAGCCCGTGATTTCGTAGGTTTCCTCGGGCTGGAGAATCCATTCATCGCCCACGGCAATTATTTTTGCTGGATTGTCTAAATCGTGCAGAGCAACGCCTAACCGATATACACTGCCCGCCATGGTGGGAAAAACCCCATGATAAATATTGAGCCATCCGCGTGGCGTCTTTATGGGCGTTGCACCGGGTCCAATTTTCATTTCATCCCAATGATATTGCAAGGGTTTCATAATCAGCTCCGAATCACCCCAATAACGTAAATCGGGTGAAAAGGAGATCCAAATTGCCCACGGCGAAATGTCGGAGTGAGGACGGTCGAGCCGTGCATACAATCCATTAAATTTCTCCGGGAAAATTACTACGTTTCTATAATCAGCTTCGGTAATCATTGAAAACCGCTCTACGGAACGGAAATCCTTGGTTTTTGCCAGACCAATGCGCACACCGTGCTGAGAATAAGCACTATAAGTAATTATATATTCACCATCTATAAATACAATTCGGGGATCTTCAACGCCATAGGCTTCGTATGTTTTGAAAACTCTCTCGGTGGCAGGTATTATAAAGGGCTCTGGATCAACGGTAAAGTTAAAACCATTGGTGCTCACCGCTTTCCCAATAATACTCCGTCCGTTTAGATTATGAGATCTAAAAAGCATTATGTATTCGTCGTTGTATTTCACCATTCCTGCATTGTGAACTGTTGCCACTGGATACGGAATATCATCTTTTGTGAGAATGGGATTATTGGAATATCTTTTTATTAATCTGTTTTTCATATTCGTTCAGGTTTACATTTAATCTTTACGGTAATAATCTTCATGTGCTTTCAGTACATTTAAGTATGAAATTAAATAGGCCAACGTACTCTCGGCACCTTGATTCTGATTTATACCATAACTTTCGAGACCATCGAAACAACCTTGTGTTTCATGGTTAAAGAGGCTCATTCGCAAGTCGTTTTCTCCAAGAAACCATTTGAATGATTTAAATAATTTACTTAGATATTGTTTATCGTCTGTAATTTTATATGCCTGTCGGAACATTAGAACCATGCCCATAGCATCGATTGGCTGTTGCGCAAATACGGAACGGTCGCCCTCTTTTTTAAACCATTTTTCGTTCCCTATAATCGATAAAAAACCCTTATTCATGGTGTGGGCAATTAGGAAATTCATGGAATCGAAGGCAACTTTTCGCACTTCGTCGTCGTTCAGAATCTCTGTTGCGTGAAGCATTGCCAAGGGGAGTATGGCATTATCGTAAGCCAATAACTGTTCGTACCAATTCCAGCTATCGTGTGAATTTGCTTGATAATGTTTTACTAGAACATAGGTTAGGTTTCTTAATCTTTCAATCATTATTTCGTCCGACATATTCCCTTTTAAGTAGTAACAAACGCCAATCATAGTATTGGCAATACTTCGTATGGATTTTAGGTTCTCAAAAGCAGGAATTGCTTCATCGAACATAAGTCTTCCAATTTGATAATAAGAGGCGTTGGGTGCATTATTAAGCATATATCCTAAAGCCCATATTGTCCGCCCAAAAGAATCTTCCGACCCTACCTCGTCCAAAAAATCTCGACTATAACTTAAAAAGTTTTTAAATTGACCATCCTGATTTTGCATAAAATGGATGTAACTTAAATAAATTGGGCATAACCGTAGTGCTGAAGTGTCTTTTTTAATTTTATAGGTCATTAATGCCATTAACAGGGCTCTAGCATTGTCGTCTAGGCAGTATCCCTCTTTGCGATTGGGGATTCCAAATTTCGCATGTTGAATTATGCCAGTATCATCGGTAAGACGTTTTATATGCTCAATGGAAAAAGTGGGTAAAAGCGAGATATCGAAGGGAATAACCTCTTTCTTCTCAATTTTTATATTTTCTTCAAATACTTTCTCAACGATATCATTATAAATAGAACCAATTTTAGGCCATGTGATCTTTCTTCCATACGCAAAGGCTTTCTTTCGTATGGCAAGTCGTTTTTCGGGATGATCGAGCAGATCGATTAAAATGTTGGATAGCTCGTCGGTATTTCCAAAATCGAAAAGAACACCTCTACCCTTGCTCAATAGTTCGGTGGCATGCCAATAAGGAGTAGAAACAACTGCAGAACCGGCTCCCACGGCATATGCGAGCGTTCCGCTAGTAATCTGCGCCTCGTTTAAGTATGGCGTAATATATATGTCGGATGCGTACAGATACTTAAAAAGTTCTTCTTGAGATGTATATTCGTTGAGTAAAACCACATTCTTCTCCAAATTTAGGTCTTCAATAAGTTGGGTTAAATACAAGCGATACTCTTCGCCTGCATGTCGAATAACACTGGGATGTGTTTTGCCCAAAACAATATATAAAACATCGGGATGCTTTTCAACAACCTTTGGCAGTGCTTGAATGGCAGTCTCAATACCCTTATTTCGACCAATAAATCCAAAAGTAAGAAGCACCTTTTTCTTTTCGAGTTTAAACTCCTTTTTCACCTCTTCTTGAATATATCGAAAGTTGGGCACGCCGTGTTCTGCATACGCAATTTTTTCTTTCGGAATATCATAGATTTCCATTAGCATTTCAATGGCTTTATGACTCATGACCACAATTCGGTTTGCCATTCGACAAATGCGTTGTAATATCTCTTTCTGGGCGTATGACGGCACTTGAATAACAGTATGCAACGTCACAATTAAAGGTATATCCAACTGGTGCAATAACGGCAAAATATAAATACCATCTTGACCGCCAAAAATCCCAAACTCATGCTGCAATATACAGCAATCGGCACCACTTAGGTTTATATATTTGGCAGCGGCCAAGTAATCTTCCTGTGACTCCTGCTTAATTGTAAACTTAACCTCTTCGGGATAGGTTAACTCCTGCTCAAAATCGTTTATGGCTACAATAAAACTCTTTTTATGGTTGGGTTCGTCAATGTCGGTGGCAACCATGGAATTGAACAAATTGTTGGTAAATGTACCTATTCCACACTGGCGAGGCGGATATGTTGCAATGTAGGCGTTTTTCATATGTATCTATTTTAAAGTGATTATAAATCAATGCTTTGAGCACAAATATCCACTCTCATTTCCTACAAATAAAATGGAATTGATGTTGTATGGGCTTAACACCAAACTCAAACATTCTTATTTGAAAAATGAGAATGTTTCATATACTTGGAATGAAAGCAGGATGCGATTTGTTTGACAATTAATATGCTTACGATTAGGCGTAATTGTACAATATACAAAAAATAAAGGGATTAAAAGAATCTGCATAGACTATCTTTCCAAACACACAAACCTTTGATGCAGGAAAATGAGTCCAGTCTACAGTGAACACTGTAATATTTAATGACAATAAAAATTCTGGAGAAAGCAGTGAGAACAGAGGAATATTGGCAGAGAATAGAGATATCTTTATAACTAAAAAATTGGGATGATAAATATTTTAAGATGCTAGGAATTGCTTTTCGCAAAAATGAATTCCTGATTGTTATTCGCATGAGTCTCCGGGAATATTCTGACTCAACAACTCAACAAGTAATTTTTAGTTTTTAATGATTTTAATATCACTCCTTAAAATAGGATTAGCCCTAAATTTCAACAATCCAACAATATCTGTTTTTGGGAGATATGAATTACTTTTTCAGATGTTGGGAGAGTTTATTTTATAAACTATTCGGTAGGACACTCCTTAACGTATATTTTTACGGTGTGAAATGAGAATATTCCAATGGTGCCGTAATATACAACGGTGTCAAAGAAATTACGTTTGCTAATCTTTTCGTAATTTTTCACTGTAATAAAATCCTCAACCCTGCGCATGGGTAGAAGTTCCCAGAAAAGGGCGACATCTTTCTCCTTGGTTAGTAGTTTTTCATCACATTGAATCTCGTTATAATTTCCTACTGATGTTTTTTGAACGGCGCAAGAGCTTGCTAAAAATATTGTGAGTAGAATTACTAGGCTGACTTTGATTACTTTCATAATGCTATAAATTCCCAAATTAATTGAATGACATATCAAGGTTTGTAAAATTATAAAATATTGTCAATAGTTCAAGGTTTTAACCGAAAAACAAGCCAAACATTAATGGA
>JAQVXQ010000150.1 GCA_028709085.1 Salinivirgaceae bacterium
ACTGTGCTCGAAATATTGCCGGGAACGGAACTATACTGGATTGAAAAATACGAATCGGTAGTTAAAACAGGAGCACCGCTGCACTATGAAAACTACTCCAAAGAATTGGATCGATATTTTGAAGTAGCAGCCTATCGGAATCAGGAGAATCAATTTGCGGTAATTACGACAGATATTACCGAACGACATAAAATAGAGCAGGAGATCCGTATTAATAATCATCATATTAACAGTATCTTCCGAGCCGCACCCATAGGAATCGGGGTAACTGTCGATAGAGTAATTCGGGAAGCAAATCCACAGTTTTTTGAAATGATCGGATATTCTAAGGAAGAGATTCTTGGTCAAAACACTCAAATGTTTTACCCCAATTTTGAAACCTACCAATTGGTTGGCGAAAATAAATATAAACAAATTGCCGAAACTGGGAATGGTACTGTGGAAACACAGTGGAAACGCAAGAACGGTGAAATTATCGACGTTTTAATCTCGTCAACACCAATTATCCCTGATCAATTATCGCAAGGGGTAACCTTTATTGCAACCGATATAACAAAACGTAAATGCGAAGAGAAGATTCTACAAGCTCAAGTCCGATTGTTTGAAATGGTGGAAACTTTTTCTAAAAATGAGTTGATCTTAGCGGCATTAAACGAAATTGAGAATTTAACATCGAGTTCTATCAGTTTCTTCCATCCCTACAATGAAGCAAAAAAAGAGGTGAGCTTTGGTCTTTGGTCAGCAAACGCTATTCATGAATTTGGAGATCTATTGATTTCACAAATAACGGAGTATTCGATAGATCATGCCGGAATATGGGCCGATTGCATTCGTAAACGCAAGCCCGTTATTTATAACGACTACATTAATCTTGATCATAAAAAAGGGCTTCCTAAAAACCATATTACGATTAATCGTATATTAACCATTCCCATTATTCGAAATAAGAGCGTTGTTGCTGTACTTGGGGTGGGGAATAAAGCGTCGGACTATAATCAATCGGACATTGAAATTGCGAATCGATTGGCAAATCTTATTTGGGAGGTGTTGGAACGGAAAAATGCAGAAGATCAAATTCAAAAGCTCTCTGTTGGAATTGAACAGAGTCCAACCATAGTCGTTATAACCGATAAGGATGGAAAAATAGAGTATGTTAATCCTCGATTTACCGAAATAACAGGTTACACTCGATCCGAAGCAATTGGGAATACACCACGAATTTTATACTCAGGTCGTCAATCGAAGAAGTTTTATAAAGATTTGTGGAACACCATTTTAAATGGCGAAAACTGGACTGGTGAAATGGTTAATAAAACTAAAAGTGGCGCGTTTTATTGGGAATCTGCTGTAATATCACCCGTTAAAGACAGTAGTGGAAAATTGACCCATTTTATAGCCATTAAAGAGGATATAACGTTAAGAAAGGAAAATGATCTATTGTTGTTGGCCAATGAACGAAAACTTAAAGAACAGAACGAAGAGTATTTGGCAATTAACGAGGAACTTACAGAAAGTAATTATAAGATCCTAAATATCAACGAAGAGTTGATTATTGCTCGACAGCATGCCGAGCAGTCCGACAAACTTAAAACTGCATTTTTGGCCAATATCAGCCATGAAATCCGAACACCCTTGAATGGAATTATTGGTTTTACACGAATGTTGTGTAAGCCCAATTTCGATCAAACGAAACTAAGTTATTTTCATCAAATTATTAAAAACTCATCCGACCAATTGCTAGCAATTATTAACGATGTTATAGATATTGCTAAAATTGAAGCTGGTCAAATTGATGTTTACGAAGAAGAGGTAAACGTAAACTACGAAATAGAGAAAGCGTTATCTGTTTTTTCGGAAAATGCACGTCATAAAGAAATTGAAATTCGAGCTGAGTTGGCTTTGCCTGATGAAATGTCCATTCTTTTCACGGATAAAGGAAAGTTTAATCAGGTTATTAACAACCTAATTAATAATGCTGTAAAGTTCACTTCTCAAGGATCGGTTACAATTGGGTATAAAATTGTTGAGACGAAAATTCAATTCTATGTCTCCGATACCGGTATTGGAATTAATAAAAAAGATCAGGGACTGATTTTTGACCGTTTCAGACAGGTAGAGATCGAGGAGACCCGTAAATTTGGCGGTACCGGTCTTGGGCTCTCCATAAGTAAAGCATTTGTCGAAGCTTTGGGAGGTGAAATTTGGGTTCAATCCGATGCTTATACTGGATCAACCTTCTTTTTTAGTTTGCCATACAAAGACGTTCTCGATTCTAAAATCCCCGATGTTTTAGATAAGAATTATATCGTTAACTTACAGGGAATAACGGTTTTGGTGGCAGAAGATGAGGAGACAAATAAAATTTTTATGACCGAACTGATAAAAGAGACGCATGCCACGGTTTTAATAGCCCAGAATGGCGTGGAAGCCGTTGCAATGGCAAAGAAGCATCGTCCTAACATTATTTTAATGGATATTAAGATGCCCGAAATGGACGGATTAACCGCCACTAAATTGATTAAAAAAGAGTTTCCTGAAATCTTAATTGTTGCCACAACGGCATACGCTCTGTCGGGCGACAAGGATCGGTTTTTAACCGCCGGATGCGATGGATACCTTGCAAAACCAATAATAAAAGAGGAGTTAATGCAAACAATCAATCAGCTTGTTTTTGGGAAAAAGAGGTAGAAAATAGTATTTATTGTGCGCAGTTTATTGCAAGTAAAAAAATGCAATCTGCTGTTATTCAATCTTATATATTGTCATAAGCACTCCTCTTGCAATGCAGTGTGGGTTTAGAATGAAGTTATTCTAACGTCCAGTTAATCCACTCTTTGTCAATAGAGGAACTATGATTTACCTGTGGAGTTTGCTCTTTAGAGTTAACAAGCACCGACTCCAGTTCCACGTTTTGTTTCAAGTAGTTCATAATTGTCATATAGTTTACGTTTGGTCCATTTTCCTTCATACATTTCAGCAAGTAATAGGTGAAAATGCCGTGTTCTTGGTCGTCGTAAGGCAACGACGATTGATCGCCACTGCTGGCAGTGAAAACAACTAAATTGCCCCCTAGGTTGTCTTTTTTGGGAGTTACTCTAACTGCACGTGCCGACAATAAACCTTGATTGCGTGCTCCGCCTGAAAAGCAAGCATCAATAAATACGGTAACTCGTTTTGCCGGATATTCTGTTAGTTTTGCGTATAAATCGGTAAGTTTTATTCCATCATCCACATTTTTCCCTGAAACGTCCACCGGAATAAGGTGCGGTTCTTTATTCAACTCATCGGGAAGTCCGTGTCCTGCATAATAAACAAACACTTCCGCTTCGCCATACGTGCTTTTAATAATTGCGTTTATCTTGGTTATTGCCTGACGCATTTGTCCCATGGTTGCGTCGAGTAGGAAAATAATGTTTCGTTCTGGAATACCCATCGTTTTTTGGGCATACTCTTTAAAAGCACTGGCATCGTTACGTGCAAATTTTACATCAGTTTCGGTGGATAGATCAAGTTGTTGCGATTTGTAGTCTTCGTTGCCAATTATGAGTGCAAAACGGCGCGATTTTACTTCCTTATTTTGGGGAATATTGCGATCAATATCCGATTTACCTTCAAAAATGTATTTTGGGGTGTTTGGATCTTTGTTCACATACACAATCTCCCTTTTAAATACCGTATCTGTTTTAAAAATTGTTTTTCCAATGGGATAGAGTTTTGCAGAGTGCTCCTTTTTATATTGATTGTTGGCTTGTGTTATAAGATCAATCATGCCGGGAACAAGGTATAATGACCATGAAGCGATGGCTACAAAATAATTTTTACGACCTTCATCTTTGATTTCAACACTATTGTAATCCTCTTTTTTAAGTTCGTAGGTAATCTCTCGATCGAAGTTCTCGTTCCGAGGTTGTCTTCTTTTTATCTTTACAATACAAGGGGTTGTTTTATTCTGATCTTTACCGTTGATAAAGACATTGGCTCCCGGAGGATCGGATTGGATTGCAACGCTTTGTTTTACGCCATAAATAAGTGTGGCACAAGAGCTAATTGTTAACGCAATAACTAGAAGAAGAATGTATGGGAAGGATTTTTTTATCATCATTATTTGGTTTGTTATTGTATAGGATTCAAATTTACAGTTATTTTTGTTTATTCCAATAGGAAAATTATTGTTCCTTTGTAAAATTGAAAAAGGGCGTATTATTTGATACGGCATTAAACAAGCTCTAAATCATTCTCTATTATGTAGATCGTGGTTTGTTAATCGGTTGTTTGCAACAACGTTGAAGGCGAGAACGTATGCTCTACGATTTATTAAGATCATGCTGAGTGAAGGTGGGGTTTTCGGAAATACGTAATGTTTAGTTAAACATTCGCCACCAACGGTTCTATTTTAATAATAGACGAAGTATTTCATTTAAATTGAAATGGCGTAATATGCTGAATAGTAGTTATATAAAACATTATATCGAGAGGTTATATACAATGAATGGACAAAATAGAAGTGAGATTCATGTTGGCGATTACGTGAAAATTGTTTTAAAAGAAGACCAACGTTCTGGCGAATTAACCGAGGGCGAAGTGCGGCAAATATTAACCAAAAGTCCCTTTCATCCGCATGGGATTAAAGTGCGGTTAACAACGGGCGAGGTGGGGAGAGTGAAGGAGATTGTGGAGGAGTAGAGTACATTGTTTAGTTCCACAGTTGTTCTGAATTTATTGTATCTTATGCTGAATAAAAACTTTGCCAAAATTTAATGGAGTATTGAGTTAGAAATTATAGTCTATGCTTACATCGTCAATAAAAGATATTAAAGTTGGGTTGAAAAATATTTCGCAAGAGCAACTTGTTGAGTTGTGTTTGCAGTTAGCGAAATATAAAAAGGAGAACAAGGAGTTACTATCCTACCTTCTATTTCAAGTGCACGACGAGGCACTTTATATTGCTGATGTAAAAGGAGTTATTGATGACGAGTTTTCCACAATAACTACCAAAACACCCTTTCATGCCCGCAAAGCAGTTCGCAAAGCGTTGCGGATTACCAATAAATATATAAAGTATTCGAAGTTAAAACCAACCGAAGTTGAGCTGCTGATCTATTTTTGTAAAAAGCTTAGGAAAACACGAATCTCCCTTCAATCAACCAATGCCATGGGCGTTTTGTATCTGCGTCAAGTGATAAAAATAAAGAAAACAGTTTCCACAATGCACGAAGATCTACAGTTCGATTACGACCAAGATATTACTTCCTTAGAATCTTAATTGGAGTGTTTTAGCAATAGTTCGGCAAATTATTTTTCAAAAATCCGTAATATGTAATGACAAAAAGGAATGTTGAGCTGAAGCCCTAATTTCATTATTACCTGTAATCCCACGGCTGAAGTTGTGGTCAATTCAATTCCAGCCAAGTCTAAAAATATTATATACGAATTGTTTTTAGCGACAGCGTCGCGGAATATTTGTAGCAATGGCGACAAGTTGAAGTTAAGGTGCAGAGCACCGCAATATTAACATGGCATTTTAAGCGTTTCGGGGCTAGTACATATATTCGTGTAATTTCACAACAATTGTTCTGGTGCTCTGCACCTCAATTACAAATTTCATTTGGGTTACTGCAAATATTACGGCTCTTTGTGCCTACAAAGGTTTTAATTAAGTGTCATGGATAGTAAAGTAGAAAAATAAAAGTTTAACGAACTATTGTTTTAGAGTGCCAACTTAAAACCGCTTTTTCTTAACGTATGTGTTTTTCTTTGGTTTCCCACTCTTGTCAAATTTCTCTAATCGTCGTTTTGGCCCGCCGTGGTTTACCTTTTGATTCTTTGTACTCTTTTCGTGAAAAGCTCCTTGTGGTGGTTTTATCTTTGGTGGTTTTAAATAGTTTTTGTCGAAAAGTTTTGCCGGCTCCTCATCAGGAAGCAAAATATCCGATATCTCAATCTCTTGGGGAACTTCATGGACAGGAATGGAGGTTTTCATAATCGATTCAATATTTGCTATACGCTCGACATCGTTTGATGTTGAGAATGAGATGGATATACCTTTTCTGTCGGCTCTACCGGTTCTACCTATTCGGTGAATATAATCGCCTGCAACTTCAGGAATCTCAAAGTTCACAACATGGGTTATGTCCGGAAAATCCATTCCCAGCGCAATAATATCGGTGGCAATTAGGATGCGAAACGTATCGTCCTTGAATTTTGTAATGGTGGCTTCGCGCGTATTTTGTGCTTTATTGGAGTGGATTACGCCAACTTGATCGGGATACATTTTGTTGATTCGGTCAAATACCCGATCCGCACTCTTTTTCGAATCCACAAATACCAGAATTTTCAGTGAGTCTATTCCATCGTTGAATAGATGCTCAAATAGGTTTATTTTGGTGTTAAAGTTGGGAACGAAATATAGGTTTTGTTCAATCTGTTCGAGCGGTGTTCCGTGCGAGCTGATCTCCACTTTTATTGGGTTTACAATGGTATCGTTTATTAGCGCCTCAACATCGTCGGTTAGCGTGGCCGAAAACATGAGGGTTTGACGTTTTTCGGGCAATAAATCCAGTACGCGTTTTATTTGCGAACGGAAACCCAAACTTAACATTTCGTCCACTTCGTCAATCACCAGTTTTTGAACGCTTTTGAGACGCAGAACACCGGTAAGCGACAGATCCATAAGTCGCCCGGGAGTGGCAACTAAAATATCCATGCCATCGTAAACAGTCTGTTTTTGCGAACTAAGACTGGTTCCACCATAAACGCCTACGGAGCGAAAAGAGGTGTATTTTGTGAGTTTGCGGACTTCGTTCAATATTTGCAACACTAAAACTCGCGTTGGCGCTAAGATCAGAATTCGGGGGTCTTTTTGCTTGGAGAACGTCAATTGTCGCAAAAGCGGTAACAGGTACGCAAAGGTTTTGCCGGTTCCGGTTTGTGCAATTCCAATGACATTTTGTCCCGACATAATTATCGGAAATGCTTTTGCTTGTATGGGTGTTGGATGTTCGTACTCGATGTCGGCCAAAGCCATGAGCATCGGATTATTGAGGTTTAAATCTTCGAAAGTCACAATTGGTGTTTTTATTTGGGCACAAAGGTAGTGTGAATCAGCGGGAAAAGTGCTATTTTACCCTCAATTTCGTTCCTTTCATTCTGTATTTTATTGAATTTGAATCTGTGTTTATGATTGTTACCCGACATATTTTATAGCTTATCAGCCCATTTTGCGGGATCAACCCCTCCAAAATTCCCCGACGACATCAACAAAATGACTGAACCTTCTTTCCATGCTTTCTCTACATTTTTAAATAACGTATCGTTGTCGGTAATTACCGTACTGTTTTTATGTTGAAAACATTGGTGTACAAAATTGGGATCAAGTGCCTCCATGTTTTTGTGTTTAATTACTTCGGGGTTAAAGTAAATGTAGGCCGTGTCGGCATTGTCGAGCGTGGCGTTGTAGTGTGTCAAAAACTCTTTATTTAGTGAGCTAAATGTGTGCAGTTCGTAGCAAGCAACAATCTTTTTATCGGGATACGATTTCCGGACAGCAGCAACCGTGGCTCTTACTTTCGATGGAGCATGGGCAAAATC
>JAQVXQ010000151.1 GCA_028709085.1 Salinivirgaceae bacterium
AGGCAAAAAACAATTTCGAAATGGCAAAGAGCGAATACGAAAGAGCCATCGTGTTGAGCAAAGACAAAATTGTGTCTGAAAAAGCACTGCTTGAAGCGAAAAACAGATACGAAAATGCAAAAGTGGTATTTGAAAATCTGGAGGGCAACTTTAGCCTATCTGGACAAATTGTGGTGTCGCCCATTTCGGGTTTCATTAAACATTTGCATGTTCAGAACGGCCAATATGTAGATGCCGGAGCTCGTCTGGCAATGGTGTCGAGCGATAAAATCGTTGTTTTGAAAGCTGAGGTTCAACAAAAGTATGCTTCCGTTTTGGGCGCAGTGTCGTCGGCAAATATTCGATCCATGAATGGCAACAACGTGTTTACGTTGGAGGAGTTGGATGGCAAAATCTTGTCCTACGGACGTGCTGCAAATGAAGATAATCATCTGATTCCTATTTATTTGCAAATCGAAAATCGAGGCGATTTTATGGTTGGTGGATTTGTGGATATTTATTTAAGAACCATTACCAATCAGAACGCAATTACGATTCCCAACACTGCTTTGCTCGAGGAGCAGGGAGTCTATTTTGTGATTGTACAAATTACCCCTGAGTTGTTCGAAAAACTGGAAGTAAAACCCTTGGCAACCGATGGTTTGCGAACCGAAGTAAGCGGAATAACCGTCTCTGAAAGGGTGGTTTCAAAAGGCGCAATAATGGTCAAATTGTCGAAAGCTTCCGGCGAATTGGATGCTCATTCAGGTCACGTTCATTAAAATTGAGATACAATGTTAAATAATATCATAAAATTTTCGCTGAACAACAAATATTTGATTCTCTTGGGATCGGTATTGTTGATTGTGGTTGGAACGCGAACGGCTCTGAATATGGATGTGGATGTATTTCCCGACCTCACAGCACCAACGGTTGTGGTAATGACCGATGCGCACGGAATGGCTTCTGAAGAGGTGGAACGAATGGTGACGTTTCCAATCGAAACCGCAGTAAATGGGGCAACCAATGTCCGACGAGTGCGTTCCAATTCGTCGCAGGGATTCTCCTTTGTTTGGGTTGAATTTGATTGGGGAACCGATATTTTTCAAGCCCGACAAGTTGTGAGCGAGAAACTTATCAGTATCGCTTCGCAGATGCCATTGGGAATTGGACAACCTGTGTTAGCACCTCAATCGAGCGTAATGGGCGAGATTTTTTTCGTTGGCATTACCGCCGATAGCACTAGCATGATGGAACTACGAACCATCTCGGAGTGGAATATAAAACCGTTACTTCTGGCAACCGGCGGAGTATCGCAAGTGACCATAATTGGGGGCGACTTTAAGCAGTATCACGTTTTGGCCGATCCTCAGAAAATGAAATATCACAAGGTTTCGATGCCCGAATTGGCACATATTTGCGAAGGAATCAGTCAGAACTCCACCGGTGGTGCAGTCCGACAATATGGCAACGAATATGTGGTTCGCGGAATTGCCCGCACCTACGATTTGGAAGAGTTGAGCAATTCATACATCAAATCGGTCAACGGTCGACCAATCCGCATACGCGATGTGGCTGAAGTGGTGGTTGGAAGTGCCATTAAAATGGGATATGCGTCCGAAAATGGGAATCCTGCCATCATTATTTCCATATCGAAACAACCCAATATAAACACGCTCGATGTTTCAAAACGGATCGAGAGCAACTTGTTGGATTTGCAGAAAACCTTGCCTCCCGATGTAAAGGTAAATACTAAAATATTTAGACAAGCTGATTTTATCGAAACGGCAGTTAATAATGTACAGCGTTCGCTCATCGAAGGGGCTATTTTTGTTGTAATCATTCTTTTTCTGTTTCTTGGAAGTTTCAGAACAACGCTTATTTCGCTTTTGGCGATTCCCTTATCGTTGTTTGGAACCATCATCGTTATGAAACTTATGGGATTGAATATCAACACCATGAGTCTAGGAGGAATGGCCATTGCCATTGGTTCGTTGGTTGACGATGCCATTATCGATGTGGAGAATGTCTATAAACGGTTGAGGCAAAATCAGCAGAAACCGCTAGATCAGCAGCAGTCGTCCTTTACGGTGGTTTTTGAGGCATCGAAAGAGATTCGTTCCTCGATTTTAAATGCAACCCTCATTATTATGGTCGCGTTTATGCCACTCTTTTTCCTCACTGGAATGGAAGGGCGTATGTTGCAGCCGCTGGGAATTGCCTTTATTGTATCGTTGTTTATGTCGCTCATTGTGGCCATGACACTTACGCCACTGTTGTCGAAAATGCTGCTTTCAAATCCCAACTATTTGGCAAAGAATGAGAAGGAGAAGTGGCTTGTGCGTAAACTTTCAGAATCCTATGAAAAGTCGCTCAGCTGGGCGTTGCATCATAAGAAAACCATTTTACTATCAACCCTTGTTTTGTTTATAGGCTCCTTGTTTGTATTTGCCTCCATGGGACGCAGTTTTTTGCCGGAGTTTAACGAGGGCTCGTTAACGTTGTCGGTGGTTACACAGCCGGGAACATCGCTTGAGGAGTGTAATAAATTGGGCAATTTGGTGGAAATGGAACTTTTGGCGATTCCCGAAGTGGAAACAACTGCCCGACGATCGGGTCGCGGAGAGCTTGACGAACATTCGCAAGCAACCAACAGTGCCGAGATTGATGTTAATTTCACCCTCGACAAACGAAGCTCCGAGGAGTTTCTCGCTCATGTGCGTGCCACGTTAGCCGCTATTCCCGGAATTGCCTCCACGGTTGGTCAGCCACTGGGGCATCGTATCGACCACATGTTGTCGGGCACGCGAGCCAGTATTGCCATCAAGCTTTTTGGAACCGATTTAAATCGCATGTTCACCATTGGAAACCAAATTAAAAGTGCCATTATTGACATCGAAGGTTTGGTGGATGTGAATGTTGAACAGCAGGTGGAAGTGCCTCAAATTCAGATCCGTGCACGTCGCGATATGTTGGCTCAATACGGTATTTCCATCGGTCAATTTAACGACTTTGTGGACCATGCATTTAGTGGCGAAAAACTCTCCGACATTTACGAAGGGCAGCGAAGTTTTGATTTAGTGCTCCGACTAAAACCGGAATATACGGAGACAATGGAGGGAATTCGGTCGGCATTGATCGACACCCACGATGGCAAAAAAGTGCCTCTGGAACAGGTTGCCGACGTGGTTTCCGTTTCCGGTCCCAGTTCCATAAGCCGCGAGAATGTTCAACGTAAAATTGTAATATCGGCCAATGTTGCTGGTCGCGACATGCGGGGCACGGTACAGAATATTCAAAAAAACATAGATCAGGGAGTGAGCTTTCCCGAGGGATACAGAGTGGAATATGGAGGACAGTTCGAGTCCGAAGCAAAAGCCTCGCAAACATTAATGATGGTCTCTGTAATTGCGATTCTAATTATCTTTTTACTTCTTTTTCAGGAGTTTAAGGATTTCAAACTGGCAGGAATCATTTTACTAAATCTGCCGTTGGCACTCATTGGAGGCGTATTTTCAATTTACATAACATCAGGAATATTAAGTATTCCGGCTATCATCGGATTTATTACGCTGTTTGGAATTGCTACACGAAACGGAATTTTGCTCATTTCGCACTATCAACATTTGCAACAGCGCGATGTAACGCTATTTAAGACCATTACCAAAGGCTCGGCCGATCGATTGAGCCCCATTCTCATGACCGCTTTAACCGCTGCTTTGGCACTGATTCCCTTGGCGTTGAATGGTGATTTGTCGGGAAATGAAATTCAAAGTCCCATGGCAAAAGTTATTTTGGGTGGATTGCTAACGTCAACACTATTAAACATTTACATTGTTCCCATAGTGTATAGCATTCTTAAAAATCGCGGAATACTAGCAACAGAGAAAAATGAATTATAAAATTTGAAACCGATGAAACAAATAACAATTATAATTTTCCTTCTGTCATCGTTTACTGTTCCTTTTGCTCAAAACACTTTGGACGAAACGTTGGTGTTGATCGAAAAAAACAATACTACCTTAAAGGCTCTACGACAGCAAGTTGAGGCTCAAAAACTTGGGAATAAAACCGATATTTATCTTCAGAATCCGGAGGTTGGATTTGGCATTCATCAAGGGAATCCTTCTACGAATTGGAATAAAACCAATATCAGTGTCAGCCAGTCCTTTGATTTTCCAACAGCATACGCTCGCAAGCGTCAGATTTCAAAACATCGAAACCAACAGGTTGACTTGGAGTACGAGCAACAACGCCGCGAAATATTGCTGCAAGCCCGTCTGGTTTGTATTGATTTAATTTATCTGAACGCATTTAAAACGGAGTTGAAACAGCGATTAAAAAACGCAACGGATATCGCTAAATCGTATCAAACGAGATACGAAAAAGGGGATGCTAATGTATTGGAATTCAATAAGTCGCAATTGAATCGGTTGGATATTTCCAAAGAGATTGAGTTGGTTGATATTGAGCACGCTTTTTTGCAATCGAAGCTGACCGTTTTTAATGGTGGTGTGTTCATGGATTTCAACGATAGTACTTTTCAAATTCAAGAGATTCCGGTTGATTATGAGCAGTGGTATGCCCAAATTGCGGAGAACAATCCGGAACTAAGGATGTTGGAGCAGGCTGTTTTAATAAGTCAGCAGGAGGAGAGATTGAACAAAGCCCTTTCACTGCCAAAGTTCCAAACCGGATATATTCATGAAAAGATAGGCGACGAATCTTTGCAAGGCTTTAATGTTGGTGTTTCAATTCCTTTGTGGGAGCGAAAAAACAGCGTTAAATTTGCAAAGGCAAAAACGGTGGCCATCCAAAGTGCTGAGGAGAGCAGTAAGATGCACTTGTACAATGAGTTAAAGGCATTGCACTCTAAAGTTATTCGTTTGCAACAGAATTACAACGATTTTGGCCAACAACTGGCATTGTACAATAGTAGCAGTCTGTTAATTAGCGCATTAGACAAAGGCGAAATTTCGCTCATCGAGTACATCATGGAGCTAACAATCTATTACGACAGCACGAACAAAATCTTGGAATTGCAACGCGACATGACCAAAGCCAATGCGGAATTGAAATCGTATATGTAGGGGGTAGAGCTCTGTTTTTACCAATATAAATCCTTGAGCAAAAGTGATTAAAAATAAAAGAGGTTGTCAGAAAAGTAAAACGATAGGTTCATTTTTCTTTTCCAGACAACCTCTTTGATGTTCGAGTTTTTTACTTATTTACTTTTCTTCTCTCTTTTCTCTGCTTTTTTCTCTTTTGGAGTTTTTGTGGCCTCTTTTTTAACGGCCTTTTTGGCATCTTGTCCTTTTCCCATGACTTCTAGTTGTTAGTTATTGTTCAATCTTTATCTTATCACATTAAAGAAATATTATAATCTCTTTAACCCACAAATATAAGAGTTCCTTTCATAAAAAAAGCGGAATTTTAATTTTCGAGCTGATTTTTTTGTGTGTTACCCTAAAATCTAGTTAAACAGAGAAGCCCGTAGGAATAGTTGTTGATTTGTTGATTTGTTGATTTGTTGAGTCGGAAAAATCCATACTGACGAACGACTGAAACATCTTGCACAATGTAACTTACAGACTGCAAAATAATCGCCAGCCAATTTTTATGATGCTCTGAAACTCTATTTTTGCTCTATCGTCTCTACATTCGTTGACGGGCATTTCGATACTCAATTTCATCGGCAAATTTTCTCGACACACAAACTTTGTTGACCGGATTAAAATAGGTTCCCAGCGATTTTGCCAGCACAATGGCCAAAGGAATACCAATGATGGTGATACACAGACCCACAATTTGAACTATGGTGACTACGGCTAGCACCAATCCAAATGGAAAATATAGGATACGGACCAGAAATCCGTAGGTGAACCAGAGCTTATTTTGGCGTTTGTGAATCTTACGCTCACTAATCATACGGCTCGAAAAGGGAGTCAATAAGTATCGTGCAAGCTCAAGGAGTCCCAGCCCAATTGGAGCGCCAATGATGGTGATTATTAGCAGAAGTCCAATCAAAAATGTTCCAAAGGCCGACAGAAAGCCCATAAATGGGAAATGCCATAAAATGTTAGCTAATGTTCTCATAATTAGATTTTTATTGGTTTTGTGATTTGAATGCTTTCGAATTACGTATCGCAATAACAACATTTTGTTTTAATATTGCAAATTATCGAAATGATATTTTAATCTCTGTGTTCATCTTTTTTGGAAATGAAAAAATAGCTACATTTATGAACTTCTTTTTGGTGCAATTTGCACCCAATTTTGTCAATTTAACTACGTTTATGGAACATTTTATACTAGCCCTAGACCAAGGAACAACCAGTTCAAGAGCATTAATTTTCGATAAATTGGGCACCATTCGTTCGGTAGCACAAAAGGAGCTGAAACAATATTTTCCCCGTCCAGGGTGGGTAGAACATGACCCAAATGAGATTTATGCATCTCAAATTGCCGTGGCTGCCGAGGCAATGTCCAAAATCGGAATCAATGGTCGGCAGATAGCGGGAATAGGAATCACCAATCAGCGCGAGACAACCGTTGTTTGGGATCGAGAAACGGGGAAATGTATTTCAAAAGCCATTGTGTGGCAAGATCGACGCACGTCGGAATATTGCGACCACCTTAAAAACGAGGGATATTCCGATTTAATTCGCGATAAAACCGGATTGGTCATTGATGCCTATTTTAGCGGAACAAAAATAAAGTGGTTGTTGGATAATATCGCTGGAGCACGTGAAAAAGCGGAGCGTGGCGAATTAGCGTTTGGAACCATTGATTCGTGGTTGGTGTGGAGACTAACCCAAGGGAAAACTCACGTTACCGATGTTAGCAATGCCAGCCGAACAATGCTTTATAATATCCACACATTACAGTGGGATTCCGAACTCCTCGAATTGTTGAATATTCCCCATTCAATGCTTCCAAAAGTGGCTTCGAGTAGCGAAATATATGACCATACCAGCACCACCTTCTTTGGTCATAAAGTCCCAATTGCCGGAATTGCCGGCGATCAACAAGCTGCTCTTTTTGGGCAAATGTGCCTCGACGAAGGGATGGTAAAAAATACCTACGGAACAGGTTGTTTTATGTTAATGAACACCGGAACAAAACCCTATATTTCAAAAAACCATCTTTTGACCACCATTGCATGGCAAATTAATGGAACAACTACTTATGCCCTCGAAGGTAGTATTTTTATGGCAGGAGCAACGGTACAGTGGCTCCGTGACGGTTTGGGAATTATTCGCCAATCGTCAGAAGTTGAAGCGTTGGCACTTCAAGCATCCGATAACGGAGGGCTCTTTTTTGTTCCGGCATTTACCGGAATGGGAGCACCTTACTGGGATCAATATGCGCGCGGCTTGATGATTGGAATTAACCGAGGTACTACAAAAGCCAACATTGCCCGCGCGGCACTCGAAGGAATCGCTTTTCAAACCATGGACGTTTTACATGTAATGGAAATGGATGCCCATCTGAAAATTAAGGAGTTGCGTGTCGATGGCGGGGCGTCAACCAACGATTTATTGATGCAAATTCAGGCCGATTTATTGGGGATTCCAGTAAG
>JAQVXQ010000152.1 GCA_028709085.1 Salinivirgaceae bacterium
ATATGGAGATTATTACCATTCCATTGGCTGGCGATTTGGAGCACAAAGATAGCATGGGTAATATTACGGTTATTAAAGAGGGCGACGTTCAGGTAATGAGCGCTGGAACAGGGATTCATCATAGCGAATACAATAAGAACAAGGATAAAGAGGTGCTGTTTCTTCAAATCTGGTTATTCCCAAACATGCAACAAGTGGAGCCCCGTTACGATCAAATTTCAATAAAAGAGATTGAAAAAAAGAACCAATTCTACCAAATCTTATCACCCAATAAAGAAGATCAAGGTGTTTGGATTCACCAAAATGCGTGGTTTAATCTAGGGGAATTTAAGGAAAAAACGGAGGTCGATTATAAACTACACTCCGATAAAAATGGAGTCTATCTATTTATGATTGAAGGGGATGCCACTATTCAAGGACAAAAGATAAATCGACGAGATGGATTTGGTCTTTGGAACATGAATTGCATCAGCGTAATCGCAGAAAAAAAATCAAAAATCTTAATCATGGAAGTCCCCATGGGCATCTAAATCACAATCTAAAACACAATAAAACTTATGGAAAAAGCAAACGTTGCAGGTAGAATGCCAAAAATGGTAAAACTAGAACCCGGAAAAAAATACGCATGGTGCGCGTGTGGGAAATCAACAAAACAGCCATTTTGCGATGGTTCCCATGAAGGAAGTAGTTTTACACCAAAGCGATTTTCCGTTGATGAACCAAAAGTAGCTGCCCTCTGTATGTGTAAACAAACGAAGAATGCTCCCTACTGCGACGGATCTCACAAGCATGTAACGGAGTAACTAAATTTCAATTGACTAGAGAGAACGTCTGTTTATCATAAAACATATGGTGCTCTCTAGCTTTTTTATAAAAACCCTTAACACCACAATTAAATGAAACATAAATGGGACGAGAGGTATGCAAGCAATGAGTATGTTTATGGCATCCATCCCAATCTGTTTTTTAAAGACAAAATCGAGAACCTAAAGCCAGGGAAGATTTTATTCCCTGCTGAAGGTGAAGGTCGTAATGCCGTTTTTGCAGCAACACTGGGTTGGGAGGTTTCCGCTTTTGATTATAGCCACCAAGCGTACAAAAAAGCGCTGCAATTAAGCACAATAAATCGTGTTAGCATTGATTATTCCGTCTGCAATATCGAAGAATCGGATTACGAAAAAGAGTCTTTTGATGCAATTGCATTGATTTACATGCACACAACAAACCGACAAGTTAACCACCGCCATTTACTGCAATTTCTAAAACCGGGAGGAGTTGTTATTCTCGAAGCTTTCTCAAAAGAGCAGATTAAATACAAAACAGGAGGTCCAAAAGAGGTTTCAAAGCTCTTTTCAATAGCAGAATTGGAAAACGATTTTGTGGAAATGAAAGAGTTATCGATATGGCAAGAAACGGTGGTACTCAACGAAGGGGATTTACACTTTGGCGAAGCAGCTATACTACGATTATTTGGAAAAAAATAGAGCCGCTGTATTCCACAAGGATTACAACAGCTCTGTTTTCAGCACATTATTTCAGTTTATTCGCTTACCACTTTAAACTCCACACGACGGTTTTGCTGTCGGCCATCGTTGGTTTTATTATCGGCAATGGGCTGACTATAGCCAAACCCTTCGTAAGTCAATCGGTCAGAAGCAATTTGTTGCGCTGCCAAATAATCAACCACGGCCTTTGCGCGATCTCTTGACAGTCGCTCATTCACCGCTGCACTTCCCGTATTGTCGGTATGTCCTGAAATTTCAATCTTCAAGGATGGCACTTCGTTCATAACCCCTGCCAAACGATTCAGTTCAGGATAGGATTCCACGCGCAAAATAGCTTTCCCGGGATCAAAGAATACGTTTCGAAGAACAATTTTCACATCCTTCTTAATATTATTTAATTTTATTTCTTTCTCAATCTCCTGATATGCAGTAGCTCCCGGGATGTTAAAGTTCTCGGAATGGAACAAATAACCTTCCGCTTTCACCGCCAAACCATAGTTTTTACCCGATGGCAGGGAGATCAAAAATTGTCCTGTTTTTGAATTTGACATATTGCTAAATACAACTTCATCTTTCTCATTATCAATAACTTCTATTTCAGCTACTATCGGTGCTCCACTAATTGCATCCGAAATAACCCCTTTCACAACCGTTAAACGAATGGTTTTCAACTCCACCGTTTTTTCCATGGCATTGTCGGTAATGGTTTGTTTCAAGGTAGCCAACAGATTATCTTCGTTACTAAGAACCATGGGTTTTTCCGGGCCCAAGAAAGTAACCATATAAATATCATGTCGCCCCATTCCTCCTTCGCGTTTCGACGACAGATATCCATTGCGACCACTGGCGCTAATTACAAACGACAGGTCATCATCGGCAGTATTTATGGGATATCCCAAATTTTCGGGCTTTGACCAAGTTCCATCATCATTAAGAACCGCTTGAAAAATGTCAAATCCTCCCATTGTATTGTGTCCTTTTGAACTAAAATAGAGTGTTCGACCATCGGGGTGCATAAAGACGCTCTCTTCGTCAAAAGGAGTATTAATGGTTGTCCCCAAGTTTTTGGGTTGACTCCAACGCCCTTTTCTATCTTTCGACGAAACCCAAATATCCTTTCCTCCAATACCACCTGGCATTTCGCTAACAAAGTAAATCATTCGATCGTTGTTTGCAAACGAAGCACTCGACTCCTTCGCTTTTGTATTTATTTCGCCACTCAACCACTCTGGCCAACTCCATCTATCGCCATCCAATCTACTAATTTGCAAATCACCATTTCCACGTTGTCCGTTATAAATCAGCAAACTCTGGCCATCGGCCGACAACGCTACGGTTGCATCTTCGGATCTGGTATTTAACGGATCTCCAACATTTACAGGAGCACCCCAGCGTCCACGGGTTTTGTAACTGATATAAATATCCTCATCGTACTCTTGGTCGTACGAATTGGCGCGTCCTCCAACGGATCCCTCTCGAGTTGAGGTGAAAAGCATTACCGACTCATCGGTCGAGATTACGGGTGAATGATCCGAGTATGGGCTATTTAATTCCTTTACATTGGTTATAAATGCACGTGCTGGATTTTTCAACAACTCTACCCCATTTTTACACTCTAAAATACGTTTTGCAACCGCATCAATTTGATCGCGATCACTGGGGAGCAATTGTTTTCGATATTTCTCATAAATCTCCAACGCTTCCGTAAACTTTTGATTGTATTGATTCGATAATCCCAACAAAAACAGGATATCAGGTGCTACTCCAGGATTTAATTCGTGCGCTTTCTTAATATACGGTAAGGCGCTATATCGTTGTATTTCAAGATAAATACGTCCTATTTTATAATTCAATTCTGAATTATTAGGATTGATATCTTGTGCTACGTTGTAACTGTCAAGTGCAAGATAGAATTGCTCATTGCTACCGTAATAATCTCCATCTTTAATTGCCTTTAAAGCATCTTTTAAACTCGCCTTATCGTTTCCAAAAATCTGCTTTGTAAAAGGTATATCCTGACCGATGGCAATTTTAGTGAGAAATAGAAATAGAATAACTACCTCAAGAATATATATATTTCGCATAGCGTCTAATTTTTATAGTAATTAATATACTGATTGGCTTCGCTGTATCCATTTTCAGACGCTTTCTTCCACGCTTTCACAGCACCTTCAATATCATGTTTCATCTCCTTTACTGCACCCAAATTGGCATACGCTTCCCCATAATTTGGGCTTAATCGGATTGCATCTTCAAATGATTTTTCGGCTTTATCAAAATCCTTCATTTTCATATATGCCGAGCCTAAATTATTATGACCATAAGCATAATCGGGCTTGAGGAAAATTACCTTTTTAAAATCTTCAATTGCTTTTTCGAACTGTTTTCGATCAATATATGCACTTCCGCGATTATTGTATCCGATGTGATTTGCTGGTTCTATTTGAATTGCCATACTGTGATTAAGAATGGAGGACTCAAAATCGCCTTTTTTACGATAAGCACTTCCTAAATTATTGTACACAATGGCTGAAGATTTCACCAATTGCGCAGCTTTTTTATAATCGGCAATGGCTTCGTCAAATCTCTCTTGCATACGATAGGCACTTCCCCGATCGTTGTATATCTCCCAACTATCAGATTTAGATCGCAATGCCAAAGAAAACGAGGCAATTGCTGCATCGTAATCAGCTTGACGAAAAGCCGCTTGACCTGATAAATAGAAGGCTTCAAAACCAGAATATCCATTTTGAATAGCTTGTCCAAAACTCTCGAGAGCTTCGGACATAGCGCCCTGTTCATAGTAAGCGGCACCAAGCGCAAAAAAAGCTTTATTGTTGGTGCTCTCCGATTTCACAACCACCTTCAACTCCTGAATCGCCTCTGGATATTTCCCCATTTCACTCAAGGCAACGGCCTTGTTCAGACGAGCTTGATTGAATGTTGCATTGTGTTTTAATGCTTCATCGAAAGCCTTTACTGCTTCCAGATAGTTTTTATCTCCCAACAACTTAACGCCATTGTTGTACGCAATCTCAGCCTCCTGATTCCCTGCTACAATCAATGTTGATGCAGTGTCGATTGGTGTTTGCTCATGCTCTGTTTCGATTTGTGCCAACACCGGGATCGATAATAAAGCAAAAAATAATATGCTCCAATATTTCATATTTATTTAATTTGGTTAAACATTTTGTAGTTGATAGATATGGATTAAACAACAATATTAAAACTTTAATAAAGTATGTGACTTATATACAACGTATAAATATAGGCTATTTTAGAATAAACTCAAACAAAAAGCCAATCTTTTAAAAGATTGGCTTTTGAATTATTATAGTTACTGAAATTTTGTAACACCTGAATACATGGTATAGAGAATCTATTGTGTAAGAGCCACCATTTTTATGGCAGTAACAGCTGCTTCAATCCCTTTATTTCCATGTTTTCCCCCTGCGCGGTCAAGGGCTTGCTGTTGAGTATTAGTTGTTAATACTCCAAAAATAACCGGTTTATTATATTTCAACGAAACACTTGTAATGCCTTGTGCAACACCTTGACAAATAAAATCGAAATGACGCGTTTCTCCTTGAATAACACAGCCAAGGGCAATTACGGCATCAATATCGGCTCGTTGAGCCAAAATTTGCGAACCATAACTTAGTTCAAAACTTCCAGGCACATAGATTATTTCAATGTTACCCTCATTCGCTCCATGCGCCATTAATGTTTCCACAGCGCCTTTACAAAGAGCCATCGTAATTTGGTCGTTCCACTCAGAAACAACAATCCCAAATCGCATTTTTTTGGCATTTGGAATTTTACTAAAATCGTAATCGGAAAGATTCTTCAGTAGGGTTGCCATGATCTATCTCCTATTATGCAAAAAAGTACCACCATTGCGATGATACTTTTTTAAACGTTTAATTAAACATCTATTTTTTCGCCAACACTTCGGCTTTCGAAATATATTTCTCAATCATTCGAGCTTCGCGACTCTTTGAGTAATTAGATTGAATCATTTTATATGCAATTAATGCTTTGTCGTATTTTCCGATCTCCTCAAATGCAATTCCAGCTTTCATTAAAATAACAGGAACATTTAATTTATCTTTTTTATTTAATGCAGCTTTCATATATTGTTTAGCCCCTTTTTCAATCTCTCCTTTTTGAACAAGCGCATCGCCGATGGCACCTTGTGCTATGGTTGAAAGAATAATATCGTCGGAAGAGAATGAACCTAAATGGCGAATTGCTTTATCGTACTCTCCAATATTTAGGAATGCAATTCCTGAGTAATAGTTGGCAAGATTGGCACTTGGAGTGCCACTATACTCATCTAAGATATATAAGAATCCATAATTATTACCATCACCATAAAGGGCTAATCTCATTGAGTCTTGCTCAAAATAACGTTCTGCTTGGAACATAGAAGCCGATGCTTCTGCTACTTTAGGTTTATAGATGTAGTTGTTATATCCAAAATATCCCAACACGATAATAATAATAAACCCAACAACATACGTTATTGTTTTTTGGTTGTTCTCAATGAATTGTTCAGTACGTCCTAAAACCTCCTCAACATTTTCAATTCCTTCGATCTGATTTTTATTCTTCTTTGACATTCTCGTATTTATTTCGTTTACAAGGCGCAAAAATAATTCAAATTATGGCACTATCAAACTTTTAAGATACATTTTTTTTTCACACGTATAACTACGCATTATTCCAATCGTATATAGTACGAAATAACATTCACATATTGTCTTGATATATAAGACTTTGTCATATAATAGGAGACTTTATTTTTCAACCATATCTATCTTTAGTAATATTTCAAGACGCTAAAATAAACAATACACACAATGAGTATTCTTTCAACACACAAACAAATAATGATACGTTCAAACCATCGGACACAAAATATTAACCCACCAAAGGACAATTCTATTTGCATATATTGTATATATCGGTACTATTATTGTAGGAATTATCTATAAATTATAAAATTTAAACCATATTTGTATTTATTTGTTAATAAATAAGTATGAAACGCTTAACAAAACCTTTTTAAATGATGAAAAAAACACTATTTACAGCCTTAGTTTTGCTAATCTTGCAATCAAGTTGGGCACAGCCTTGGCTAACAAAACTGCCGCAAGAAAAATCAAGAGAAGAGTTAACATTGCAGGATTACAAAGATGCATTTAACGATTATTGGAAACCCTTTAATGTTGAAAAAGGGTATTATTACAAAAACGGTGAAAAAATAAAAGCCACTGGATGGACTCAATTTCAACGATGGATTTACGCTATGGATCCACTAGTTAGTCCAACTACCAATAAGTTTCCAACAGTAACCGGACAACAGGTATATGATGAATACCTTAAAATAAAACAAACAGAGATCCCAAAATCAGCCAATTGGACAACGCGAGGACCAAGTTCTTCCGGTGGAGGATATGCAGGTATTGGACGAATTAACTGTATTGAATTTCACCCTACGGACAACAACACCTATTGGGTGGGCATTCCTGCAGGAGGATTGTGGGTTACTACAAACAACGGTAGTAGCTGGACTCCCCTAACCGACTTTAATAATGTAATTGGAATTAGCGATGCAGTTGTTCCCCCAAATTATGGTACATCAAAAACGATTTATATAGCAACAGGTGACAAAAATGCTTGGGACAACAATAGTATTGGAGTATTGAAGTCCACCGATGGAGGTCTATCATGGAATGAAACAGGCATCGCCTATACAATTAATCAAGGCAGAATGGTATATCGCCTTTTAATGGATCCATCCAACGATCAAACTATTATTGCAGCAACAAGCCTTGGTGTGTTTAAAACAACCAACGGAGGAGCAACTTGGGATACAGAACTTACGAACCGTGCATTTGTAGATTTAGAATATATTCCTGGAAACTTCAATGCTCTAGTAGGATCTACCGATAACGGAAATATTTATTATTCCCCCGATGCCGGAGAAACATGGACAA
>JAQVXQ010000153.1 GCA_028709085.1 Salinivirgaceae bacterium
TATTGAACCTGTTCGGGGTTATTTCCCAAACCACAATGTGGTTCAACATAAAGACATGGTTTTGACGATACTAAACCCCTCCAAAGTTCTAAAAATCAGAGGGATGACCAATAGCCCCGAGCGTTGCTCAGGGCTATTAATATTTAACCCACTTCGGGGTTGACGTACAATAATGCTACTTGACTTTAATCCTATATTATTCATTGTCATTACACATTATGATTTTTTGAAAAAAATCTTTTCCATCAAAATTACAAGATAGGAACGGACATTATAAGACGTGGAAACTTACGGTTTCAACTCAATAGCGCCTCAATTAATATCTATGTAGCTCAAAATAAACCGAAAGAGTCCAAAGTATTGAAACTTATAGTTACTTTTGCAGATGGTAAAACAAAGGTTTACAACCACATAAAAACAACACAATGACAGGTACAGAATCTCAAAGGATATTAAAAATTAGAAGTTTACTGGTTCGCGATTTAGGCGAGATCTTTAATCTAATGGGGCATAAATTTTATGCTGGCGTTATGTTTACGGTTACCACCGTGCGCATTACTCCGGATCTAAGCATTGCAAAAGTTTATCTAAGCATGTTTCCTACAAACGATAAAGAAGCTGTTCTAGCAAGAATTACCGAAAATGCCTCTACCATTCGATACGAACTGGGAAAACGCATTGGGAAACAGATGAGAATTGTGCCCGAACTAAAGTTCTTTATTGACGATAGCCTCGACTATATTGAAAAAATTGATGACCTACTAAACAAATAGTACAATGCGTTTTGAACTATTTATTGCCAAACGCTATTTCTTTTCCGGCAAACGAAAAAACATAATCAATATCATTACCTCAATTTCGGTGGGCGGCGTGGCCATCGGAACCATGGCACTCATTATTGTGCTATCGGTTTTCAACGGATTTGACTCCCTAATTCGCTCTCTTTTTGGAAGTTTCGACTCCGATCTTAAGGTAGAGTTGGTTGTGGGGAAATCCATGCCTGCTAAAGACACCTTATACGCTAATATTGAGCGTATTGAGGGTATAGAGATGATGTCGGCAGTGTACGAAGACAATGCTTTAATTCGATACGACGACAAAACCCACCCAGCCCGACTAAAAGGAGTTTCGGCCGATTGGTGGAAAATGTCGCACATGGATACCATGATGGTTGATGGCAGCGTTTTCACCAAATACGATTCCGTGTCTTTCTGTGTCGTGGGACGGGAATTATCCTACCACCTTGGCTTGGGATTACACTTTGTGCAAGCCATGAAGTTCTATGCTCCACGGAAATCGAAATCAAAACAAGTTCAACCCGAAAACGCCTTTGTTGCCCGACATCTGTTTGCCACAGGCATATTTGCCATTCAAAGCGACATTGACTCCAAATACGTAATTATTCCCATCTCGTTTGTAACCGAGCTGTTCCAAGCCGAAGGAGAGGCTACCGCATTTGAGATCAAGGTTAAAAAAGGATTTTCGGTCGATAAAATCCAAAAGACCATCGAATCGCAACTGGGTTCAACCCACACGGTAAAAAATCGTTTTCAACAACACGAATTTCTCTACAAAGTGATGCAAACCGAAAAATGGATCATATTTTCCATCCTGACTTTCATTTTGGTTATCGCCTCGTTTAGCATTATAGGCTCGTTGATGATGCTTATTATCGACAAAAAGCAAGATGCCAAAACGCTCCGCACAATGGGAGCAGAGCTGAAAACCATTCGCCGACTTTTCTTAATCGAAGGGATGTTTATAACCATCTTTGGCTCGTTGGTTGGAATATCGCTCGGCGGGCTTGTATGCTGGGCTCAACAACAATTTGGCCTCGTTAAAATCAATGTTTCAGGCGGAATGCTCATTGATGCCTATCCCGTTGAAATGGTTGCCAGCGATTTCCTTCTAATATTTGTAACCGTTGGTATTATCGGCTATCTTGCCTCTTACTATCCCGTTCATTTTATTACAAAACGGTTTTTTGGGACAAAACGCTAGTTATAATTATTATGATTGAATACAAACAACATACATTTAAAAACGGATTACGTCTAATTCATATTCAAGATCAGAGTTTGGTTGCCCATTTTGGAGTAGTTTTCGGAACTGGATCGCGCGACGAACTTATTCATGAGCATGGCATGGCCCATTTTATTGAACACATGCTATTTAAAGGCACCAAAACACGCAAGCCATACCATATTCTGAGTAGAATGGAGGATGTGGGTGGCGAAATAGATGCCTATACCACCAAAGAGTTTATTGTGTTAAACTCCAGTTTTCCCAAGCAATATTTCTCACGTGCTGTTGAACTCATTGCCGATCTAACATTCAACTCAACCTTCCCCGAAAAAGAGTTGAAAAACGAGAAAGAGGTGGTTGCCGAAGAAATTAAAATGTATAAAGATTCTCCTTCGGAACTGATTTTTGACCTTTTCGACGAGTATCAATATGCCGATCATCCCATGGGTAGAAATATTTTGGGGAGCGTGAAATCGCTCAAAAAGTTCACCCCCGAATCAACAAAAAATTATTGGAATCGACAAATTGATCCAAAACACACCATCGTTTGTTCAGCAGGAGACCTAAATTTAAAACAAGTAATTCATTTAATGGAGAAGCATTTTTCCGACTTTCCAGAAAACTCAAATCCCATTGAACGACACAAGCCGCCTGTAATAGAGCCTTTTAACGAGGTGGTTAAAAAGAAAACCTACCAAGCCCATTGCATTATGGGGACCACTGCTTTTGGCGCAAAAAGTCCCCATAGACTTAACCTGCTTGTACTTACCAACCTTTTGGGCGGACCGGGAATGAATTCGCGTTTAAACTTAATGTTGCGCGAAAAACATGGAATGGTCTATCAGGTGGAAGCTTTTTATGATATATTTTCCGATTGCGGAAATTTCGGGGTCTATTTTGGCAGCGATGCCGACAATCTAGAAAAATGCAGAACATTAATTACTAAAGAGATAACCAAACTTGCGGAATGTAAATTGGGTCCCATGCAGATCCATAATGCAAAACGACAGCTTTTGGGCCAAATAATTTTGGGATCTGAAAACAAGTCGAGTTTAATAATCTCGGCTGCAAAATCGCTGTTAATTCACGATCGAATATGGAGCACGCCGGAGATTGTTTACGATGTGGAGTCCATTACAGAAACACAATTACAGGATACGGCCAACGAGATTTTTACGGGCAAAGAACTGTCGTCGCTTCTTATTTTATAAAACCCTACTTATGGAATTAATAAATCCCGAATTGTTGGAATATATTGAGTCGCACACCACGCCCGAATCGCCTCTTTTATATCACATTAGACGACAAACACATCTGAAAGTGTTGCAACCACGGATGCTTTCAGGACTTCTTCAAGGACAGTTGCTCTCCATGATCAGTTGCATGATTCAACCAACTCGAATTCTTGAGCTGGGAACCTTTACCGGGTACTCTGCCCTCTGCATGCTCGGTGGTTTAAAACCTGGTGGTCAGATTATTACCATTGAAAAAAATGACGAGATGGGCGAATTGATAGAAGCCAATTTTGCCAAATCGGAGCATCCAGAATGTTTGAAATTGATGATCGGAGAAGCCCTTCCAATTCTTGCTGACATGACAGAAAAATTCGATCTGATTTTTATTGACGCGGACAAAAAAGAGTACCCCCAATATTTGAATGCCATAAAACCACTTTTGAATCCTGGAGGCTACATCATTGCCGACAATGTTTTGTGGGATGGCAAAGTTATTGATTCAAAAGATGCTGACGATAAATCAACCCACGCACTCATGGAATTTAACAGAATGGTGCAAAATGACCCCGATTTTGTTAATGTTCTACTTCCCATACGCGATGGTTTGATGCTTATTCGATATGCGAATGCTAAAGGGTAGTTTTTTCAGGTCTTTTTTGCATCATAAATTGACTAAAATTGGCAATATTGCTATGTTTTCCAAAAACGTATAATACATCGTTTCCGTCTATTTTATACTCCGGTGAAATCATAGTTATATACCGCTCTCCACTAAGAATAGCAAGAATAGTAATTCCAAACTCGGGACGCAAAGCCAATTCTCGGACACTTTTCCCAACAATGCTAAAGTACTCCTCGCTCACCCTAAAGACAACAATGCCCATCTCAGGGATTGATAACGGAAAGGATTCCTTTGAATTTGAATTCCGACTTTCGCAAAACATCTCGTAATTTTGAGAGCGAATGCATTCAGCAAAGTCGGCAATATCCGACTTAGCAACCAAATACTTCCGCAAAACGCTGGTGAATATTTCAATGGAAGTTTCAAACTCCTCGGGAATAACTTCGTCCGCCCCAAGATGCAAGTTAACATCAATTTCGTCGATATATCGAGTTCGAACGATGATATGCACCAGTTCCGAAAAACGACGAATCGATGCCACAATGTTTTTCGTTGCATCGGGATCAGATATTGCAATCACCACCACGCGCGAGGCACGTATATTTACGTGCGAAAGAATTACATCACTAGCAGCATCGCCATATACAACTGGAATGCCCTCCCCTTTTAACGCATCGATAATAAGAGGATTCATCTCAACGACTACAAACTTGATCCCAGCATATTGCGCTGCCCGAGCCACATTTTTACCATTCAATCCATATCCGATAATTACAATATGATCGTGCAATTCGTGCAATTCAGTCAGTTTATGACTGCGTATATACTCTATGGCGTTGAGTCGTTGACGTACTTTCGATGACAATGGTATTTTGGCAACCAGATTCACCAATTTAGGAGACCATGATATTACAAATGGGGTTATTGCCATGGATAAAACCGAAACCGATAGGAAATATTGATAAATCCCTGGCGAAAGCAAATGATAAGATAACCCAATACCGGCTAACATAAAAGAGAATTCTCCAACTTGAAAAAGATTCAATGCTGAACCAACAACAACCCTTTGTTGATAACGCAAAATATAGACAGAAAACCCCGTTACAACAATTTTAATTATACCCACAACAAGGGTTAGCAATAACACCATTGCAATATTCCCAATCAAAAATCGTAAATCAAGAAGCATTCCAACGGAAACGAAAAAGAAACTAATAAAAATCTCGCGAAATGGAAGAATATTTGCCGTTGCCATATGACTATAATCGGACTCAGAGATGATAAGTCCCGCGAAAAATGCGCCCAATGCGAGCGATAATCCAACTACAGAAGTAAGCCAAGCGGTTGCAAAACAAGCAACAACAATCGTTAAAATAAATAACTCCTTGTTTCGAGTACGAACAACCCGTTTTAAAATAAAAGGCATTACAAATCGCGACAGCAGAATTACAATGAGTATAACCCCTATGATTTTCACCACAAGAAGGGCTATGGTAGAGGCTAAATTATCGGTCTGTCCTACCATTAGAGGAACAACAAGCATCATGGGCACGACTATTATATCCTGAAAAACCTATAACGCAACGGTAACTTTGCCTTGAGGACTTTTAATCATTCTACGCTCCTGCAAGATTTTTAAAACAATAGCCGTACTGCTCAAGGAAATCAAAAACCCTACGAAAACGGACTCATAGGTGGAGTATCCATAGGAATAAACAAGGAGACCTATGATTATTATAGTGAGTGAGACTTGTATAAATCCACCCAGAAAGACAACCCGTTTAATGGATGAGAGCGATTTTAACGAAAATTCAATTCCAATAACAAACAGAAGGAAAATTACACCGATCTCAGAAAGAATCTCAACCTCGTGACTCGCTTTCACAAGACTAAACCCATAAGGCCCTGCAATTACGCCTGTTAAAAGTAATCCCAATATGGATGGTAATTTCATTCGTTGAAATAACAGAATTACAATCACTGAAATGCCAAGAATAATAACGACCTCTTTAAGTAATGGAAGTTGAATCATAAAGTGTCTTTAATGCAAATTAACGAAATTCTATTCAACATTAAATATTTTTTCTTTTAAAACATTAGTCTAATTTTCGTGTTTATAAAGCAGACATAAATAAATTAAATTGCAATCCATTTCCATCATATACATTAGATGTCAAAGAGATAGGGGAAAAGAGTCAAATTCAATTCGACGTAACAACAATAAACACACAAACAAATAATAAATTTAAAACACATGAAAACAAAACTTTCTACACTGATTCTAGGAGTTGGGTTATCCATATCAGTATCTGGTCAAAATAAAACACTGTACGACTTTACAGTTGCATCGCTCGAAGGCGAAGAGGTGGAATTAGCACAATATAAAGGTAAAAAAGTAATGGTTGTAAACACAGCCTCAAAATGTGGATTTACCGGTCAATATGAAGGGTTAGAAAAACTGTACCAAACATATAAAGATCAAAACTTTGTAGTTTTAGGGTTTCCTGCCAATAATTTTCTAAAACAAGAACCAGGTAGCAACGAAGAAATCCGAGAATTTTGCACTAAAAACTACGGGGTTTCTTTCCCAATGATGGCAAAAATTTCGGTAAAAGGAGACGACATTCATCCATTATACAAATGGTTGACCAACAAAGTCGAAAATAAGGTTTTAGATTCGGATGTGTCATGGAATTTTCAAAAATTCTTGATCGATGAAAACGGAAATGTTGTACAATCTATTCCCCCACGAACCGATCCCGAATCAAAAGAGATTATTGATTGGATTGAAGGCAAGAAATAAACGGTGAACTATAATGGATAATCGGTGTAAAATAGGATGTTCGGATAATATTGCGTAGAGACGCAAAATTTTGCGTCTCTACTTTACAAAAGACGCAAAATTTTGCGTCTTTTTTCATGGACAAAAAGGGGGAAATTGTTGAACCACGTTGTGGTTCTTTCTTCTCGCTGCACTACCACGGGTTGAACCGATGGCTATTGGATTTCACCACGTTGTGGTTGTCGAAAAACATGAAAAAAGGCCACCCACATGTATGGGCAGCCTTTCGGTTTGATTTTATTCGGTTATTGTTTAATACATCGTATTGAATATCCACTAGAGTAAGGCGGTTGTGATCCACCAATAGGCTCCCCCCATGGAAACATAAAAGCGGATGGCATTTGCTCGGCATCGAGCATCCAATAGTATCCATTTATGTTTAACTCTGTAAAGGTAACGGCGCCTTCATCCGTAATTGGTAATTCCAAGTTCCACAGCATTTTTCCTCCAGGGGCAGCACTAAATCCACTGGCATTAGTTACCACCGTGTCATTTAACCATGTGAAATCATTGCTTAAAAGAGCGGTGTAATCATAGGGATATTGGTTTGAAACAAACATCGATAGAGTATTCCAATCGTCTAGTACGGGTAATCGCCAGCCGGTCGGACAGATCTGACTTCCACTATAAATGGCATCTTGTAGATACAAATACCCATATTGCAACGGATCTTGTGCAACTCCAGTGGTATCTACGTACGCCATGTACAATATCGTCGTTGGGTCGAGAGTTTCAATCGGATTACCGTCAGCATAACGTGTTGTGC
>JAQVXQ010000154.1 GCA_028709085.1 Salinivirgaceae bacterium
CGGACTTTACAGATTTAACTCATACGATAATTTTGTTTCTGCTGTAATTGACCAAGATATGACCGTGCAACCCGACTTGTTCCTCCAAGGTTACTCTTATAAAGGACCCGGAGATATACCTCTTGATGAGACAAAATTTGGACAATTTGCTGTATATATACAAGACAAATACAAATTTAGCGAGAAACTATCCATCACTGCAGGATTACGCGTTGATTTACCATTCTACCCAATTGATCTTCCCAACAACCCCGTATTAGACACCATGACGTTTAACGGAGCGCCATTGTCGTTTATAAATCCATTGAATGACGAAACGGTTATACCGGACGTTAGTGTTCTTCCAGGGATTAAACCTCTTTGGTCGCCACGTATTGGCTTTAATTACGATGTTTTAGGGGACAGAAAACTACAAATTAGAGGAGGATCAGGTCTTTTTAGCGGACGTATTCCTTTTGTATGGATATCAAATCAGGTAAATAACAATGGTGTTACACGCGGTGGTTTTGGATTAACTCCCGGTCAATGGGGAACAGGCAACAACCCTGCATGGGCTGGGTTCCAAAGTGATGTAACCTATTACCAACCTGATCCAAGTAGCCTTACTGCACAAGTATCATCAAGTTTGGCAATTACTGATCGTAATTTCAGACTTCCACAAGTTTGGCGTACAAATTTGGCAGCAGACTATGAACTTCCTTATGGAATTATTGCAACGGTTGAAGGAATATTTTCAAAAGACTACAATAGCCCATTGGCCATTAATATTAATACCAATGCACCAACCGATACGATCCAAATGCCCAATGGCAACCAGCTTCCTTACTGGACTAATTCGAATGCCTACAATACCAACTCAACGTTTAGAGGAGGTGTTATCCTGCTAACCAATACAAACATTGGTTACTATGCTTCCGGAACCGTTCAATTGTCGAAAACCTTCAAAGACGAAAATAGTATAGGTGTTGGATATACCCGTAGTATTTCAAAAGATTATGGTTTAATTGGAGGTTCTCAGGCTGCATCCCTCTGGACAGACGTTGTTAAGTGGGACAGAAATGATCCTGAAATTGGTTATGCCCGTTTTGACAAACCTCATAGAGTTGTTGCTCATGCTACCTTTAACACAAAAGTATTAAGCGATAAAAACACCATGCTCATTTCTCTTTTCTATGATGGTGCTAATGGAGGACGTTTTAGTTACACCTATTCTGGAAATTTCAACGATGGAGCTGCACGTTTAATGTACGTCCCCAATTCAAAAGAAGAGGCCTACCTTGTTGACAAAATAGTCGACGGCGTAGTTACTGCAACCGCAGACGAGCAGTGGGATGGTCTTAACGCTTATATCGAACAAGACACATATTTGAGCAAAAACCGAGGAAAAGTAGTTGAAAGAAATGGTGCTTTGTTGCCTTGGGTAAACAGAATAGATCTTAGAATTGCCCAAGATATAGATATAACCAAAAAAGGCGATCATCGTTTGCGCATCCATTTAGATATTTTGAATTTAGGGAATCTAATTAACAATAAATGGGGTATTGCACAAACATATACACAAAGCAATATTATGAATTTTGAAGGAATTGATGGTAGTGGAAATCCTCAATTCACGGTTAATAAAGTGAAAGGGGTTAATACTTATCCAACAGAATCGTACAGAAATATTTTCAATATTTCACAAACATGGAGTGCACAAATTGGATTGCGCTATTTGTTTAACTAAACGTTAATTTATAAAATTAGAGACCGATTGGGGTGTTTTTTTTATTGATACAACGAGTATTTGTAGTTCTATAATGAAGTAGAATAGCGTACAATAAACTCGTTCAATAAAAAAGAGATAAAAGCACCAAATCGGTCTCTTTTTTTGACTCCAATTATGCTTCAATACAAAAAGGTACATCATTGCAACGATATTTGGGTTGTGTAGTTTGAGAGATTTCATTTACTTTGTAGTATCGAAATAATTTAATATAAATAACAGAGATGGATAAAATTAAGAACATTGCATTAATTGTATTGGGAGTTATGGTTTTATGGCTATTTGCCGACCGTTACGTTATCAATTCAAGTGCTCAGCCAACGCAAACAAGCAGTGCCAATGCCAGCGAAAAAATGTTGGATAGTGGTTCACTACGAATTGCATATTTGAATGTAGATTCAATTTTAATGGGTTATAATCAGGCAATTAAAATGAATCAGGATTTTGGCATAAAACAGAAGTCCAGCGAAGAGCAGTTTGCTAAAAAGGCAAAGTCGTTTGAAAAGCAGTACATGGCTTTTCAGGAAAAGGTTCAACGAGGCGGATTTTTATCTCAATCGTCCATGGAGCTGCAACAACGCGATTTAATGAAACAACGTGAGGAACTTGAAGCATTAGAGGGAAGTTTGACCCAAGATTTAATGAGCGAGCAACAGCGGTTGAACGAGATTTTATATCAAACCATTGTCGATTACGTACGAAGATATAATGTGGAGGCTCAGTACGACTTAATTTTCACAAACACAGGCATGGGAACTATTATGCATGGAGATCCCGGATTGAACATAACCCCAATGGTTATTGAAGGTCTTAATGCCGAATATGTGGCCAAATAGCAATTCAATTTATAATGTTTGCCAACAGGTATTTATTAGCACAAAATAAGATTTTTATAAAAACACTCCCCGATGAGCAATTGTTGGGGCTTGTTGTTATACCCTGTTACTCCGAACCCGATATTTTCAAAACATTGGACTCATTGCGTGCCTGTAATTTCACATGCGTAATCGAAGTAATTGTGGTTGTGAATTATCCCGAGACCGTTAATGATACAGTTACTCAGGCGAATAAGTCTATTTTTGAACAGCTGGAGCAGTATAGTGCCAATTATTCCACCCACATAATTCAGTTTAAACCCATATGGCTGGGTGCCGTTCGTAAGAAATTTGCGGGTGCCGGATATGCTCGTAAAATAGGAATGGACGAGGCTGTATATCGCTTAAATGCGGTAAATAATGGAAATGGGTTTATTGCATCGCTCGATGGCGATACCTTGGTGGAACCGAATTATATATCTGAATTAGAGTCTGTTTTCCATGGCGATAGTAAAACAAGACAAGTTGTTGTCCCATTTTGTCATCCCAAGGAGGGCGTTGAAGTCGATTTGAAACGGGCAATAACGCTATATGAACTCTACATGCGCTATTTCCGATTGGCTATGGAGCACATTGGATGGCCATGGTCGTATCATACGGTTGGGTCAGCGTTTGCTGTTCGAGCCTCAGTTTATGTGGAGCAGGGCGGAATGAATAAAAAAAATGCCGGCGAAGATTTTTATTTCCTAAATAAGTTGTTCCCTTTGGGCGGAACCGAGGTGTTGAAAAACACGATGGTCTATCCGGCGGCGCGTCTTTCTGCGCGCGTTCCTTTTGGAACTGGTCCGGCAATGAAGCAAATTATAGAGTCGCACTTTAACTACGAAGTCTATACTTTACATAGCATATTAGACATTCAATATTTTATTGATCAACACAGCGTGTTGTATAATACCTCGGAAACGGAGGTTGAGCAATTTATGGATAATGCTCCGGGTAACTTATCCGAGTTTTGGAAACAGTCGGAGTTTAAGACAAATGTGTTGGAATGCAACTCGAAAAGTGCTTCAAAGGAGAGTTTTCAAAAACACCTATTCCGAAAGTTTGATGCGTTTCAAATTGTGAAATACCTCAATTTTGCGCACGAAAAGCATTACGTGAAAAGCAACGTTGAAATTGAGTTTAAAGCCTTGTTAACTCTAAAAGGAATGGCAACAAAATTGGATACGGCCGCAGCGTTGCTTAGAATTGCCGAAACTCTCGACTATTGAGGAATTTGCATGAATCGTTTATTCCTTGACGATAATAAAAATATCTTCGTCGTCGGTTTTCATGAAATATTGTTCACGCGCAAATTTCTCCAGAACTACGGTGTTGGTTCTCAATTCATTTAGGTTGCGCGAATCGGTCTCAATACGATGTTTATAGTATTGAATATCGGTCTCTAACTTTTCCAGTTCTTTCATCGTGTTAATTCGGTCAATGAGATTGTTGGAGTCGAAGAAAATCATCCACACCAAAAACACAATCACGGTCAGACCGTATCGATTATGAATGTAGCGCAAATAAAATTTTAATATGGGTTTCATTCTCTTTTTTGTTAAATTCTATTGCCGTTAACCACCACTCACCAACTGTAAAATAATAATGGCATCACCGTCTTTCACCGTTGTTGTTAAATAATCATTTTCCTTAACAACCACGTCGTTAAGCATTATGCCTAATATTTTAAATGTAAACGCTTTAATATCAAGAAGTTCTTGAACGGTCATTGTTGTTTGTTCAAATTCTTCGAGGTTATGGTTTAAGACTATTTTCATTACAATGACTCCTTTATCGGTCTGTTTTGATTTGCAAATATCTTAATTTTAACGCTTTATACCAAGCAATATTTCTAAAACAACATTTGCTTGCATATTGGATACCACTCCAACACGGGGAGCAAGTGGGGGATTATGAGTGCCTGTTTCCGATGTGAAATCGCCACAAATAATCATTTTGTCATATTTTACTTCGGATATCGTATTGTTGTTGCCCCATCCTGCAATGCCAGAGCCTACGACAAGATGTTTTTCCGGAAAATTGAGGAGCACTGTTTCAATAATCATCTGTTTCATTTCGGCTAAATTAAACGCCTCAACAATAACATCACAATTTTGAAAAATTTGAGGGATATTCGATTCGTTTAGTTTTATATCGTGCGTTTCAATCGATATTTGTGGGTTAATCCGATGGATGGTCTCCTTTAAAGCGTCAACTTTTTTACGCCCAATTTGATCTTGAAAATAGTATTGTCGGTTTAGGTTCGATTCTTCGATCTCATCAAAATCGGTAAGAATCAACGTTCCAACACCAACTCTGGCAAGGGCTACAGCACAATTCGACCCCAGTCCGCCACAGCCGGCAATGCCCACTTTCTTATCAAGTAATCGACGTTTTATGTGTTTATAGGTAAACATTTGATTCTCTTTTCATGAATTTAGATTTTATCCAATTCTCTCCAACATTTGTAGGATAACATTTAAAACCGATGCTCCAAAACGCTTGCTTCGTTGGGGACTCCAGCCGTATGTAGAATCGGTTAGATTGTTGTTATCTTTAAATGGCATTTCAACGGTTAGCGATAGGCAATCGAAGTTTTCTCCTACCCATTTGCTACAAACGCCCAATTTTGCTTTGCCTGGTTTGTCAACCTCATAGCCTTGTTCGGTTTGGAAATCGGGGCTAATTTGCTTCCAAGTTTCATAAAACTCTTTTTCCAACATTGCAAGACGTTTCGTGAACGAGGGTATTCCTGCATTTGAGGTTGCAAAACAGTAGGGAAGTCCTTCGTCGCCATGAATGTCGAGGCAGAAATCAACTCCAGTGTCCAACATCCGTTGTCGAACGTAATGCACTTCGGGGCTCTCTTGTGGATTTGGGTCTTGCCAAGTTCGATTCAGGTTTATGCCAGCACCATTGGCTCTTAAATTACCATGAATTGCTCCATCGGGGTTCATGTTTGGAATTAGGTAGAAGATCGCTTTTTCTAGGAGCACTCTTGAAACTGGATCGTTGGTGTCGCAAAGTCGTTCAATTAACCCTTCCATAAACCATTCTGCCATGGGTTCGCCCGGATGTTGTCGAGCTAAAAGCCATATTTTTGGTTTAGAATCCGCAATTTCTCCGGCAACCAACATATCTATATTACGCCCTTCGACAGTTTGCCCTAGATTTTCAATTACCATTTGTCCGCTTGTTTGCGCTTTATGGATCATCTCCATATGCTGTTGGTGGGTGTATGGTGCAAAATAGGCAAAATAGATGGAGTTAAATTTGGGCATATGCGAAATTTCCAATTCTGTTCCATTATAAGTTGTTGGCACTCTAAACCATGTTTTTAAATCGTATGATGCTACAGCTCTGTATCCTGTCCATCCTTCCGGATAACTTACTTCGTGGGCATTGACAATGGATATTTTACATGGAAAACCTTGTGCTCCTTCAAGACGGAAGTAGAACCATTGCTTGAAATCCGATTTTGTATCGTTGGCAATTGCCAACTGAATATTTTCAGGGCTTTCGGCTTTTATAACTTCAATGTTTCCGCTGTCGAAATTGGCTGTAATTTTCATATGGTTTGATTTAAAGTGTCTAGTGCTGAAAATGTTCGAATGGATTCAGTTCCATTTTGCGCTAAATTATAAATTTTTTAGCGATTTGAATGCAAACTTCTTGAAAAATCAACCTATTTCAATTATTATGTCTGTTTGCCGTTTTGAATAGGGCTCACTGGTCGAAATGTTGGTGAAAGTTCCTAAAATCTAAATTAAAACCAACTGCCTAATTCTCGTGTGTCTTCTTATTTTCCCCACATCTTAGCGAACCGCCGTATCTGCGAACGAATAAAAACAAACTAGTACTTTGTTTTTTGAAGAGAAGGAGCGTAGCTTGTTGCCTGTCCCGATAACGAAGTGTATCGGGATACGTACTGGGCAAGTCGTGAGAGGCTTCCCCATCAGCTCAGGCTGGTGGGGCGTCTACTCGATTAGGGCAATGTACTTTATTTTTCATTAATCCAGTGTTTGTAAAAATCCATATCGCTAAGTGTTAAATCATAATTAACTTCTCTGTCCATGAATTCAATGTCGATTTTTTCCTTAGTGTTCATTTTATATACTGATTTCAAGTCACGAATCAATTGTCCTTGACTATCAAAATACAATCTTTTCTCAACTGTTAATGGTTCCTCCGCATAAAACGTATTCATTCTCCAAAACACAAAATATAGTTTCTCGTCTTTATCATAGTAATAAGCGGTTGCCACATACCAATCACCAGAAAAGGAATAAGTGTCAACATATACAAAAAAACCTAAAGCTTTCTCCTGGATAATTGATACTGCTTCCGATAATGTCAATGTATCATCATCAAGTTCTTTATCAGTCCATTTATCAAATTGGTAATTCTCACCCCAAGCATAATTATAAAATTTAGCACAACTGTCAAATTCATTATCAATAATCGACTGCCATTTTTGATAATCATCTCTGATTTTTATTATAATCGAATCAACTTGTGCAAATCCAGTTGCGAAAACTAGTATTCCAAATACAGATGTTAATATATTTTTTTTCATCATAGTTTATTATTTCTCATGACGTTCTCTCAGCATTTGCCCTAACGGATGGCGGTATGAAATCATTGGGGATTGCGGGCTACTTTCCTGTCCAGATACACCGAACCTGACGCGTGGTAGAATGTTTGAATAACCACTTAAACCCCAATGCTTTATACCGCGTGTGTGTGCCCTGCATTGAGCAGTGCACACTTGTTTGAAGGTCTGATTAAATTCCAAAAATACAAATTTAATTTAACAGACCAAGTAACAAGTGTGTCTTTATTTTCCAGAGGG
>JAQVXQ010000155.1 GCA_028709085.1 Salinivirgaceae bacterium
GCTTTTCCGTCGGCATGCATCCGTGCAGTGCGACCATTTCTATGCAAAAAGGCCTCCTCTTTTGGTGGGGTTTGATAGTGGATAATATGCCTAATTTCGGGGATATCTAATCCGCGCGACGCTAAATCGGTGGCAATAAGTAGGTTGTGAGCGCCACCACGGAAGCTGATCAGATTTTTCTCACGGTCAAGTTGTTCCATTCCGCCATGTAAAATGCCATGACGAAAATTGTTGCGTCCCAGCAAAGTACTGATTCGTTCCACCGCGTCGCGATGATTGCAAAATACCAAACAGAGTTCGTTGTCAAAACTTGCTGCCAATCGCATTAAGGTGTCAGCTTTCTCCTCGCTTTTGGTGTGAATTAGGTTGAGTTTTAACTTCGATTTTGCTTCATCTTGCAAATAATTGATCACTTCGGGTGTTGTGAAGGGCAAAAAGTCGGGCAGTTTTTTCAGCTTGGTTGCCGAGGTTAAAATGTGCTTTTGCTTTCCGGTCATGGCTTTGAAAAGCGTTCGAATCTGTTCAAGAAACCCCAGTTGAAGCGATTTGTCGAATTCGTCGAGCACAACCATTCGAACCGTTTTCGCATTGAACGAGTCTCTATATATGTGATCGGCCAACCGTCCGGGAGTTCCAATTACAATTGCCGGATTTTCTTTTAAACTATTTTGTTCAACTTTAACGGAGTGCCCACCGTAGCAACAGCTTGTTTTGTACGGTGTTTTTATTGATTTTATAACTGTTTCAATTTGAATTGATAATTCGCGCGATGGAGCTACAATAATTGCTTGAACTTCATTAATACTAGAATCTAAGACATTTAAAAGTGGAATTACAAATGCTAAGGTTTTTCCTGAGCCTGTAGGGGCGAGGAGCATTATATTTTCTGAATTTTCTGATCTTGCTATTACTTCGTTTTGCATATCGTTGAATCCTTCGATGGATAGATTCTTAAGATATTGAGCGTGTTGTGAGTTGATGTTTTGCATGGCACAAAGATAGCTTAGATTATATTAAGAATAAGCTTGATTATTTAACAACTTTTTGAAAAGATGAAGTTGGGGTATCTTACGAGGGTTCAAAACCCTCGTAGGATTTGTTAATGTTCAAAACCTTCGTAAGGATAATTAAACGATTACAAACTCCTTCAAATCCGATTTCAGGATGGCTTCAATTTCGGCATAATTGTTTTCGTTCGTTTCGGTGAATAGGATACCAAACAACGGATATTCTAACCAATTTACTTTGCGTAAATCGATGGGTTTATTGAATCGTTTCAGCACCTTTTCGTAGTCGAAATCTTTAATTTCAGAAGCTGCTATTCCGGTTGAGTTATCTAAAATCACTACACAGAAGTGTTTTCCCTCTTTGCCCTGCAAGAGTTCTGTCCAATTTGGGGTTCGATTTTCGAAATAGTATTCATATGGATTCAGTCCAAAGGCATGTGTGGTTAAATCGGCCGTGGTGCACCATCCTCCAAAACGCATGGGATTCACTTCTATGGGAATAACTTCGCCTTTTGCAGTTACTCGAACTTCGATATGCACCGGAAAGTTCTTGATGTTGGCTCGTTTGCCCACCTCTTGCATAAATTGATTGAACTTGGCGAGGTTCTCTTCAATAATGTTTTTTGAAGTGTAGTAAATACGGTCGCTCACGTCGTTGCCGGAGGAGAAAAGGTGTTTCAGAATTCCCAAAACAACCGGTTTCCCATGTTCATTAAAATAGGCATCAAACGCAAATTCGTCGCCCTCGATTAACTCTTCGGCTATAAAATTGGTTGAATCCATCACCTCTTTTGGGTATAGATTGCGAACTTCGCCCATCTCAATATCAACGCGTTTTAGCATGTTGTCCCAATCGGTTTGGTTGTCAATTTTATAGACACCCATACTGAAAAATCCAATGCTGGGTTTCAGGATAAAAGGTTTTGGAAACGAACTAATATCGGTTTTCTCTAAATTAACATAGGGAATCTCTTTAAAGAAAAAGTTGGGATACATATCGCGCACCAAGGTTCGAAATTTAACTTTATCCTTAAAAAGGTTGATATATTGCGGTAATTTAGTAGTTGTTAAGTTCTTTGAAACCCAGTCTATGGCATTTTCCGAATTGGAATAAACCTTTGGATTTTCTTGCAGTAGAAGGGTTTTTACTGCTTGTTTGGGTTGAACGAAATTAATTTCGTTGGATAACCTAAAATTGGAAAGTGACTCGGTGTTTATGAGTGGAAATTGATTTTTTATTAACGTCTGCTTTAGAAGATCAGAAACATACGGTTTATCGAGAATTATCATGTATTTTAAATTTAGTTTACAAAGAGCTCGAGTACAAACATATAATTTGCATTAGTGTTCAGCCTCATCGGTTTTTTATGGATTTGGAAATATTGAAATATAAGGGAACGATTTGATTTTGAGCAAAGTAGTTGTCCAAGATGGTACCTGGATTGCAGATTCAGTTCATTGGTCTCAATTCCGACTCTATTTCTTCAAATGTTTTGGGTGCATACAGTTTACATACGTTTGTTTTATTGACCGTTATAAGTCATCAGGATTTAATTTTGACAAGAGATCCATATCGGGTGACATTGACTTTGGTTTTGGACTTTTTGCCTTTGGCTTCTTCTTCTTGTCTGTAAACATTATGCCAAACATTAAAATAAAAGCAGTAATTAATACAACTTGGATTAATAATGAGTTATTTACAAGTGGGATTTGGTGGAAAGAACTCAACGACATGAAAAGTAAAATGGTTATTAATCCACGAGGAGCTACAAATAGCAACGGAATTACTTTGTGATATGTGAAATGCAATTGTATGGCTCTCAATACAAATATTACAATTACAATGGCTATGGCTAAAAGCAACGATTGTGTATTTAGAATGTCCGATGTGTCGGTTAAAAATCCTAAGGCAAGAAAGAACAGGGAGCGAATCAAAAAGGTGGCTTCTGTTGTTAGATCCTTAAATTTACGCACTTCTGTATCCAGAATGGCAGGATTAAAACGGGTGATTTTTCCATATCGAATCAGTTTTTTGAAATTTCCGATAAATAGCCCGAATAGTAAAATGAATATTAGGGCTGGAAGATGGTATATTTCTGATAACGAGTATATTAGTATTATCATTAAGATAATAGGGATGAATTTTATATGATGTTTAATTTTGTTTAAAAGGTACGACAGTATAATGATAGCCACGAGCGAAATAAGAATCATGATCACTATTTGAAGTCCAAATTTTGCAAAAGTAAATCCGTTGTAAACACTGTTTTCAACAAAGAATGTGAACAAGGTAATTCCAATAATATCAGAGAAACTACTGTCGTAAACAATAAATTCTTTGTCTTGAGCAGAGAAGTTCACTACACTGGGAATGGCTATTGCGCTGCTTATGATGGCAAACGGAATGGCATTTATTAAGCATTTATAAAATGGATTAACACTGAAGAAGTAAAACAAAAAGGCTATTATGACACTGGAAATAAGGATGTTGAATAGTGCGCCCAAAAATGATTTATTAATCATTTTTAATTTAGTTTGGTCAAATTCGAGTTCTAGCGCACCATCGAGTACAATTAGAATAAGCCCAACTGTGCCCAATACCGGTAGGATGAATGAGAAATCGGGTATTTTGATCCAGAGTAAATTGGTGGCTTGTTGTAGTGCCCAACCCATTATTAACAGTACAATAACCGATGGGATTTTAGTTTTTGCAGACGTTAAATCGAATATATAGGCAATTAAAAGTAAAATACAGAAAGTTATAATAATCGCAGTGGTCATAGTATAATGAATCTAAATTGGAGGTATAAAGATACTGAAAAATGATATAAATTACTTGAATGGTTAATAAATTCAGTGCTATCCTTTTTTAAGTGTTTTGGAAAAATACGACGAGAATTTTTGGGTATGTTGTTGATTCGTTGAGTTGAAAAAGAACCCGTCCCCGATCACCCTTTACTGATCGCTGTTCACAAATCACTGATTACTGATTACTGTTCCCCGATCACTGATTATAAGCAATTCTTAACGCCACGTATTATTTCTTCGGGCAAAATGTCACTCCAACATATACTCTTCAATTTTTTTAACTGCGTGGTGGTAGGAGGCTTTTAGTCCACCAACGCTAGTGCCAACAATTTCAGATATCTCTGTGAATTTCAGGTCGTCGAAATATTTCATATTGAATACGAGGCGTTGTTTTTCGGGGAGTTTTTGGACGGCTAATTGAAGTTTTCTTTGAATTTCGTCGCCGGAAAATTCGCTGTCACTTTGGAGATTATCGATCATATAATCGTTAAATTCTTGCGAAGTACTCGATATTTGACGTTTTTTTTTGTCTAAAAAAGTGAGCGTTTCGTTGGTTGCAATTCTATAAAGCCATGTAAATAATGAGGAGTCGCCACGAAAGGAGTCAAAGGCTTGGAAAACTTTAATAAATGTATTTTGAAGTATGTCGTCGGTGTCGTCGTGGTTGAGAATCATCTTGCGAATATGCCAATAAAGTCGCTCACTATATTCCGAAACCAAAAGTCCGAAAGCAATATCGCGACTGCTTTCGGACTTCATTAGGGTAATTATTTTTTTATCTTTAGCTCTATTGGCCATTCGCTTTTTTATTATAAGCGGCTATTTTCTTTTTAGAACATTTTCTACGGCTTTTACGATATCATTAACGCCCAAACCATATTTTTCTAAAAGTTGATCGGCAGTTCCACTCTCTCCAAATTTATCATCAACCGCCACATATTCCATGGGAACTGGGTTGTTTTGCATAAGGAGTTGCGCAATACTGTCGCCTAAACCGCCATTCATTAAATGTTCTTCCGCACTTACAACCGCCTTTGTTTTGGTTGCAGATGCTAAGACCGCTTTTTTATCTAAAGGTTTAATAGTATGGATGTTTATTAATTCAACATCGATATTTTTCTTTGCTAAAATTTCAACGGCTTCGAGGGCTGTCCACAGTAAATGTCCAGTTGCAAAAATGGTAACATCTTTTCCTTCTTTCAAAGTCCATGCTTTTCCTATTTCGAAAGGCATGTTTTCGGGTGTGAAGTTTGGCACCTTTGGACGACCAAATCGCAAATAAACAGGTCCGTCATATTCTGCTGCGGCAATGGTTGCTGCTTTTGTTTGGTTGAAATCGGCGGGATTTATAACAACCATATGAGGTAGTCCTTTCATTAAACCAATGTCTTCCATTGTTTGATGCGTTGCTCCATCTTCGCCCAATGTTAAACCAGCATGCGATGCGGCTATTTTAACATTTTTATTGCTGTAGGCAATGCTTTGGCGCACTTGATCGTAAACGCGTCCTGATGCAAATTCGGCAAAAGTCCCAGCAAATGGAATTTTGCCTCCAATGGTTAATCCTGCTGCAACAACCATCATGTTTGCTTCGGCAATTCCGGTTTGGATAAAACGTTCTGGATAAGTTTTCACAAAATCGTCCATTTTCAAACTTCCGATTAAATCGGCGCACAATGCAACAATGTTTTCATTTTTCTTGGCTGCTTCCATAAGTCCTACGCCAAATCCAGAGCGAGTATCTTTATTGCCGGTATTTTTAAAAAGGGTCATATTTTCTGATTTTAAATTGCAAGTGCAAAGTTAGTTAATATAAGAGAACTCTTATAATTTCTCCGGGCTTAATTTCAAATTCGCGTTTCACAACGGCCATAGTTTCTTGTTTCCCAATGGGTCGGAACATGGCCATATATTTGCCGGGTTGTAGCGTAACGCTATGAAATCGCATGTTTTCGGGGAACGACTGAATTAATTCAGGACCCAGCTCCGTGTGATGATAAATTCCTCCTTGACCTTCGCTGTTGTTTACAAAATTCACTATTCCAGGGCGTGGAAATTCTACGGTGGTGGTATGATTTTGTCGGATATTTACACTGTCGATATTAATGGAAGGGGTAGTTAAAACTTCAAGCATATAGTTTCCAGTGCGATATTGCACCTTTTCGCCACTGTTTTGAACGTGAATTACTTCGCCCGTTTTTCGGTTTTTTACAATTATTTTTATGGGTTGGGTTATGATTCCCTTTGGATCTTTCACAAGCAAAAAACCCATTGCTGCATCTACCGCAATTATGTTGTGAATTCCCTGTTGAAGCGTTATGCTGTCAACATAAATGGGAGGGAGCGTGTGTACTTTTAATCGATATTCAATACCAGGATCTAAATAAAGCGTGTCGGGGTTTCCTCGATAGTTGAGCGTGTGCATATAGTTATATCGAGTTAGCCCAGAGAGACTATTGTAAAAAGTTAAGTTCACATTTGTTTCTGTTGGATGACCATATAAGTCCAACAAGTTTACTTGTGCCGATGTGGTATTGAGTGCCTGTGTAATAATAATTTCCATGATTTCGCTAAACCGGCTTTCGTCGGTGGCATCGTAATATTTACCAATACACTCAAAGGTCTTTTGAAATCCTCTGTCGAGCCCAATTCCAACAACAAAAGGCTCCAGAATGATTCCTCGTTGTTGCAAATCATGGCTAACTGCGCAAGGATCGCCGTCGCAGGCTTCGATACCGTCCGTCAGCAATACAATAACTCTTCGGCAGTTGTCGTCCGGGAAATCATTGGCGGCTTCTTGCAAACTTCGGGCAATGGGGGTTGTTCCTCGTGGCTGAACACGGCTCAGAAAGGTTTTAATGGCTTCGTGATTGTTTTTAGCAAAAGGGATTTCCAGTTTTGTGTCGCTACAATCTTGGGGCGAAACCTGTTTTTGATGACCATAAACCCGCAATGCCACCTGAACGTTGGGATATTGCGAAAGGCTATCCATTATATTCGACAGCATACGTTTGGCAACATCAATTCTTCGTCCTGTTTCCCATTTATTAGTCATGCTGTTTGACGCATCAAGAATAAAGAGAATATGCGAACATGCATTCTTTTTATTCTGCGCCTCTATTTTCGTCATTCCAAATAGGATAACAAAGAGAATACTTATTATTTTTATGGATCGAATCAAAACGATGGTTTTTATTTATTTACTTATGTTTTCTCCGCCTGCACGCTCAATTCTTTGAACGGATTACAAGGTTTCAGCGATTATTTGCTTATACGGCTCTCTTGTAACCGAATATCAGTGAATTTGTTTTTTAGTTCGCCTTTAATTTTGATGACAATAAAGATCAAAAGTAGCAAAAAGTCACGGATTTTTCATGGCTGGAGTTAGTTTTAAATAATTTGTCTCTAATGTTGACTGTTGTTTACGCTCACATTCTTGTTTTATTGTTAATTTTGAGCCCTATTGCATCCTTGATTTGCTTTTTTGTTTGTTCTGAAAAAAGCATTTAGGTTTCTTTTCAGTTTATAGAGTTTGTATATCAAGTAATTAACGTATAAAGAAATTATGATTAACCAACTTATTTTTCGTCTTTTTCAACTCTTTGTATTTTTAATAAGCATAACACCTATGTGGGTATTGCATTTAA
>JAQVXQ010000017.1 GCA_028709085.1 Salinivirgaceae bacterium
AAAATGTCATGTAAAGTGCATGCTGATATTTGTAAAAATTGTACCGAAATTTAATTGCCAGCAATAAAAACCTTTCCATTGGCTTTATAAGAACCGTCGGCAGAAGCACAGAAAATCAGATAAACACCAGAGGGTACTCTGTTTCCATCAAAATCGCGGATATTCCATATTCCAATTCCTCCATTCGAATAGGTTTCATAAACCAATTTTCCCTCCAGATCGGTGATTTTAATGGTGGTATCCTCCATTAATCCACGAATAATAAGCGAACCATTAAAATTGCTCCGTACGGGACTGGGATAAATCTCAAGTTCCGTTAATTCTGCTTTTCCTTCAATGGCACTTCCTACATACGATACTGTTCCCAACTGCGTTGCAAAAAACACCTCCCCCGTTTTTCGATTGATATCAACCGAGTAAACTTCATTGGATATTAGAGGACTATTCTCCTTTGTTAAATTTAATATCTGTTTATTACCTCCCACATTAACTAAAAAAACACCTCCACTATTGGTAGTAATCCATTTTCTATTTCCACCATCCGCTTTAATATCAGTAATTGATTCAGCACCCAAAAGGTATTCAGCACGGTCTTCCACTTCGATGAGCAATTGTGACGCAAGCATATTGACTCCCCGAAGAGCTCCACGAGGATTATAATAAACAAATATTCCTCCCGATTTCATTCCAATCCAAACCGTTTCGTCGTTATCTACGATTATACAAGATGGGTCATTATAGAGCGTTCCGTCGGATCGTTTAATTGGGAATACATTGTAGGCATTAGCCTCATTGTTTAGGACTTTTTCTGGATTAAAAACTACCACTCCGGTTCCCGGTAAAAGACACCAAATGTCGCCCCACTGGGTAGTAATCATTTCACCGGTCAATTTCTCCGTAATTTGGGTGTTAAAATTAAAGGATTGCCATTCATTATTTGGTGTTTTCACAGCAATGGGGTTATCGACTCCAGACTGAGAAACCCACAAATTTCTTTTTTTGTCGAATGCCAAACCCGTCACCCTATTATATCCATATCCTACACTCGAAATGTTTTCAAGAGTGCTGTTTTTTGTATCCCACGTTTTTATTATTTCACCATCCATAAATTCAACAACACCATATCCAAATGACCCGGCAACAACATGCCTAGAGTCTCTGGGATCGGTTATTGATAAAGATATGTTTCTGATTTCATCCAAAGAGTCGTTTGTATATTTGTTGTAATTGGTCCAAAAATTATCCTTAAATCGATAAATTCCAAAGTTGCTCCATGGCTGTCCATGACTTCCTCCAGAAACCCACACCTCATCGTCGGTCACATTTACATGATAACTAGAAGTATATGCCGGACCATTCGGGGTTATATATTTGTTGTCGGGTTGATATTTTACTTTGGCGTTTATTCCATGAATGGGATCAGCCACAAAATATCGCCATTCGTCATACGCCACCATATCGGATGCTCCCGAATATCGAGTTCCAAAATATCCCACACGGTGAACAAGCTCTCCATCAGGATTATACCACATCAAACGAGTGTTTGTTACAACGTTAAGATAGTTCTCCTCTTTATGCAATCGGCGAAGTTTACCACCCTCGTCAACTAAAGGAACGGGTATAATATCTCCATTTTTATATTTATAAAACAGATCGGTTTGGTCCCTTTCAAGGGTTTTCCCAATCCAGAGGGTGTCTGCCCACTCTTCACAAAAATCCCAACTCTCTACGCTATCCGGAATCGATAAAAGGAGCTTCCAATTTCCAAAATCGAGCAAATTCAGCCCTTGACGAGGAGCAGTATATACCCCCTTGTCCGTTGCCACATAAAGGCTGTCGCTTAAAACAGCCAAGTCATTAACCACAACCGAGGAGTCGGAGGTTCCAAATCGATAGGTTGAAAGAATAGCATAGCTATTCATATTCATTACACTAACTCCAAAAGAAGTAATAATGAACGCTGTATCGCCCGAGGTTTTAATGTGTTTTATTTGTTTGCTGCCTATGATTTCAGCCCTATAAATATCCGAAACGTTGATTACTTTTCCATCGTTAAAAATATCAATTTGTCCCGACTGATAACCAATAATTACAACCCGTTTACCACTATGCCAACGAAAAGCGGAAACGCCAACATCCGAAAGCGAGTTCATGCTGTTATATCGTTCAATGGTGTAATCTTCCAGATTATAGGTGAAAAATCCGGAGTATCCGGCAGCATAAATAATCGGATGATCTAAAGCCAAAAAATTGGTTTGATGATACGGAAAATGGGCACGCCAACTTCCCATCTCAAATTCGGTTTGACCAAAAACAGATCCAACAAAAAGAAACAGCGCAAGAAGGGAGATATTGGTTTTATACATATTGTTCTAGACTTTAAAATGCTTCATGTAATGAGATGTATTCATTATCCTAAAACATCGCTTTGAACTATTTATTGTACAGAAGATAAAGTTCTGATAAATTCAATTAACTTTTGAGTAGCTCTGCTGCGATGGCTCATGCTATTTTTGAGTTCCAACGGCATCTGCGCAAAGGTTTCGTTATATCCTTGGGGTACAAAAATTGGATCATATCCAAAACCAGCCGTGCCCATTGCTTTTTCAATAATCCGACCTTCAACCACTCCCTCAAACATATACTGTTGGCCATTGATTAACAGGGCTATTACCGTTTTAAAACGTGCGGTTCTCTGTTCAACGCCCTCTAAATTCTTTAGCAGCAAATTCATATTATCAAGCGAGTTTTTTGCCTCTCCCGCATAGCGTGCAGAATATACGCCAGGTGCTCCCTGTAAGGCATCCACTTCCAATCCTGTATCGTCGGCAAAGCAAGCCATTTGAGCTTTTTTAAACGCATATTCAGCTTTCATAAGCGCATTTTCGGCAAGCGTGTTCCCCGTTTCGGGAATATCTTCGGTAATTCCTGCTTTTTCGAGGCTTATAAGATTAATTCCCTTTGGCATTATTGCCGCTATTTCGTGCAATTTGTGTGAGTTGTTGGTGGCAATTAAAATGTCCATGTACTATGTTTTAATTTTTGATTCTATGAATGTATAACAACTTCTTAACCGCGAATTTGATATTGGTTGCATTATGCATTAAACGTAAAAAAGATCATTATTCTGATTGTAGGGATCTTGTAAAAACAATGGCGTGTGAAAACAATCCAACATTTATATTTTAAATCCCACTTGAAAAATCTATCTCAAATCTCAACCTAAAAACTGGACAATTAAAAATTACGTATTGGGTCTTAGTTGTACCCATCTTTTTTCTGAAACTTTACAGAAAAATTATAGGGTGCAACTTATATTTAATTCGTTTTAAGATGGCTAAAAGTCCTTTAATTACTCTGCCAATTGAAATTGATCTACTTAGTTAATTATTATCCAGAATTTTAAGCAACTCGTCGAGTTTTGGAGTGAGAATAATTTCTGTACGTCGATTTTTGGCCCTCGCTTCGGAAGTTTTTGCAGCATCAATGGGATGATATGCTGATCGGCCGGCAGCCATTAAACGCTCAGGGGCAAGTTTCTTGTTTTCCAAAAGCACTTTTACAACCGTAGTAGCTCGTTTAACGCTCAAATCCCAATTATCGGCAATATCGCCCCGGCCTTTGTAGGGAACTTCGTCGGTATGTCCTTCGATTACAATATTAACATCGGTACTCTCGGCAAGGACATTGGTTAATTGCAACAATGCGGTTCGTCCACGTGCATCAATGGTGTAGTGGCCCGATTTGAAGAGCAGTTTTTCGTCCATGCTCACATAAACCTTTCCATTGCGATGCTCCACGGTTAAGCCTTCATTTTCGAATCCCATAAGCGCTTTCGATACTTTATCCTTCAAAGCTTTGACTGCTGCATCTTTTTGTTGCAATATATTTTGAAGTTCGGCTACCTGATTGCTTTGCTCCTCCAAGTGTTTCTCCTTCTCCTGCAACATCGAATCCAGCGATGCCAGAATTTGATTACGGTCTTCAAGGCGTGCTCCCATTAAATTCAAATTATTGCGTTCAATCACCAAGCTATCGCGTACTTTATTAAGATTTTCTTCGCGCTGGTGCAGATCTTCGCGCAATTGGTGCAGTTCCGACAACATCTGTTTATTCTCATTTTCAACGCCTCTGACCATGTCATCGAGTCGAGTTGTGAGGTCATCGTTTAGGGCTTTCATCAAATTGTGCTGACTACGATACAATCGCATGGAGTCGAGTTGTTCTGCCAACTCATTTCTTGATTGCAGTACTTGTTGCTTCCGTAGATCAAGTTCCGATTGCAGTTCAGTTTTTTCAACCGTCAAATCAGCATTAATCGTTTTCAATGAATCGCGATCATCAATGGTTCGCTCGGTTTTCATTTCCAGCTCAATAAACTGTCGTTTTGGAACACATGACCATGTTATGGCTACTAATGTAAGTGTTATTAATCCTATTAATGTGCGTTGTATCATATTCTCTTATTTACTCAACGATGTGTGAATTATGTTGATATATTTACAGCAACGAAATTACCCTAAAATGTTTTAATATCCAAAAAGAGAAACGCTATTTGTGATCATTATATTTTACAAGTTTTCAATGGCAACTAATTTATTTTCAATGTTCCTATTCTGCAGAACAAAATACCCGACAAGAGTGTCAGGAAATACCAATTTGAAAGAGATAGGGCAACAATAGCAAGCAATTTCAAAATTCTTTCATCGAAAACATAAACAATTATTACGTTCCCCCACAAATTTACTAACTTTATGCAAATTTGTTAAGTTAATCGAATTTTTTATTCCGACGATTTTGTCGGCGACCAAACACGCGAGCTATGTTAGTAAAAACTTATGGATCATCGGTTTACGGAATAAACGCAACCAAAATTACGGTTGAGGTAAATGTGGTTAACGGATTTGGGTTTTTTCTCGTAGGTCTGCCTGACAGTGCTGTAAAAGAGAGTCAACATCGGATTGAAAGTGCACTTATGGTTTATAATCATAAAATGCCGGGCAAAAAAGTGGTCATAAATATGGCGCCTGCCGATATCCGAAAAGAAGGATCAGCATACGATTTAACATTGGCAATGGGAATTTTGGCTGCCAACGAACAGATGAATAACGATATAATTGCTAAATATATGATTATGGGCGAATTGTCGCTCGATGGTAGTGTGCAACCCATTAAAGGAATTCTTCCCATGGCCATAAATGCCCTTGAGGAGGGTTTCGAAGGTCTAATAATTCCGGCACAAAACGCACGCGAAGCTGCTGTGGTGGGAGATTTAAAAGTATATGGAGTTGAAAATATTGGTCAAGTCATTAATTTCCTAAATGGTGAAATTGAACTGCAACCTACAATTATTGATATTGACAAGGAGTTTGAATCGGCAGCGCAAGAGTATGAACTTGACTTTGCCGAAGTTAAAGGGCAAGAGAGTGTAAAACGAGCACTGGAAGTTGCAGCAGCAGGTGGACACAACATAATAATGATTGGCCCTCCGGGAGCAGGAAAAACAATGATGGCAAAGCGAATTGCTGGGATTTTACCCCCGTTAACCCTCCAAGAAGCCTTGGAGACCACGAAAATTCATTCGGTTGCCGGAAAAATTAGCCGTGGCACATCGCTTATGACTCGACGGCCTTTTCGATCGCCACACCATACCATTTCCGATGTGGCTCTAGTAGGTGGAGGAACTTATCCCCAGCCAGGCGAAATATCGCTTTCACACAATGGCGTGCTTTTCCTCGACGAGCTGCCCGAATTTAAAAGAACCGTATTAGAAGTAATGCGACAACCCATCGAGGAACGCAAGATAACCATCAGCCGGGCAAAATTCTCCGTTGAATATCCCGCAAGTTGCATGTTAGTAGCCAGCATGAATCCGTGTCCGTGTGGATATCACAATCACCCCGAAAAACGATGTGTATGTGCTCCGGGAATGGTGCAAAAATATCTAAACCGAATCTCTGGTCCACTCCTCGATCGAATTGACATTCATATCGAAATTGTGCCCGTCCCATTTCGTGATTTAGCCATAGTAAAGCTTTCAGAATCAAGCGAAGATATTCGACAACGTGTTCTAAAAGCACGGCAAATACAATCGGAACGATTTGCTAAGGATAACATTCATTGCAACGCTCAAATGAGCTCCAAAATGTTGCGTAAGTATGTTAAAATAGACGAAACGGGACAAACTCTTTTGCGAAATGCCGTGGAGCGTCTTGGATTATCGGCACGGGCCTACGACCGAATTCAAAAAGTGGCACGAACCATTGCCGATTTGGAAAATTCTGAATCAATTCTCCCTCAACACCTTGCAGAAGCGATTCAATATAGGACACTCGATAGAGAAAATTGGGCAGGGTAAAAAACAATAAGTACGTCCATGCAAGTTCCGATGTGTTTACGCATAAATTTGAGTCTATTTCGTTATGTTTGCAGTTCTGAAAAAAATGCCGATGCATAAACTTACTATAACTACTCTTTTTCTCTTTGCTCTACTAATGCTGAACGCCCAAGAGGTTTCTGACTCGTTAAAATCTATGGGTGGGATTGTACGCGAACATACTAACCGCGATTCAATTATTCCCGATACAACCATTTTTGCATGGCGACATCTAAAAGGAGGAACCGAACAGTTTGTTGATGCCGACACAAATCAAATAAATATTGTATATCACGATCCGATTAAAGATCAAATGATATACAACGTGGGATTGGGAAATATTGGACAGGCGATACTACAAACCGAGTTCAGTAAACGCATATATGCCAGTAAGTTACATTGGTCAATAAAACACTACGACGCATATTTAAGAACCTACGATAAAACCGTGTTTTTCAATACTAAAACTCCATACACACGGCTCTACTATATTAGCGGCGCCGAAAAATGGCAAACATTCCATTTTATTCACACACAAAATATTAACAAAAACATCAACTTTGGAGCGCGCTACGATATTTATTCAAGTATGGGCTATTTTGTGGCCCAAGAAGCAAGAAACCGAAACGGCTCTTTTTGGTTCAATGTTAAAAACTATCGGTATAGAAATGTCTTGTCCATAAATTTTAATCGTCTAAAAATTTCAAACAATGGCGGAGTAGTAAACAATGCTTATATAACAGACTCAACCCATTTTGATTTGGACAAAACGGATGTTAGACTAAAGAATTCGGGCAACGATATCCGAATGTTCGATGGTTTTATGGAACATGAAATAGCCATAGTAAGAACCGATGAGAAATTGGCGTACCTTGAAACTGGGTTGGCTCATGAAATCCACTTTGCGCTAACACAGCGTAAATATTACGATCCCTTGTCAACCAAATATAATGATATATTTACAAATCAAATCTACGATTTTTACACATCCCGTTACAACAGCTTAAAAACAGAGGATACCCTTTCAACCCGACAACTGAAGAATGCAGCCGGAATATATATGTCCATGGGCAAAAGAAATAAAATAAAAGTGGCGGCAATGCTTCAAAAAAATCAAGAGCGTTATCGCAACTCCTATCGCGACACACTATTCAACTACAAAAACGATACGTTGATTGAAACAAACTCATTCCTGGTTCGATTAAACGGAAAATCGAAAAACGAAGCTATAAAACTCACCTCCCATTTTGAATATAATCCATTTCAAGGATACAAAAAGGATGAGTATAATGGTAGTATAAATATCTCCTTTCGACATCGGATTTTCAAAGATACAGCTTTGTTAAGTGCAAGGTATCAAATTCACAATACCATGCCCGACTATTTTATGATGAACTACTACTCCAATCATTATAAATGGAAAAACCGATGGCCCATGCAAAAAGGAGCTAATGTTGGGGCAAACTGGACATTGCTAAAGTCACGATTTACTGCCTCTGTGGAACTGAACTCCTTTAAAAATCATCTTTGGCTCGACCAAAACAGAATATGGAATCTAACCCCCTATTACATTGATGTTGTTGGCATTGGCATTGAAAAAACACAAAGTTTTGGAAAACATTTCTCGTTGCGTGCCAAAGTTATCTACCAAAACAGCTCCGATACAATAATTGATTTACCCAAATTTGCAACCTCAGCAACACTGATGTTTGAAACTCCGTTGCACTTTAAATCAACTGGCGGAAAAGCACATTTGCAAATGGGAATTGATTGCTGGCTCAATTCAAGTTATTACGTCCCAAACTTTGATCCTGCGCTGAATCAATTTTTTATGCAACGCAGCATGAAAATAGGAAACTATCCATTTGTAGATGTTTTTATAAGTGCTCGCATAAAACGAATGGTACTTTTTACACGATTGGAACATATTACAGCAGGTTCAAGAGGAACTACTTATTTTGAAGCCTATAATTATCCGGCACGTCCATTTACCATGAAATTTGGAGTTAGCTGGACTTTCTACGACTAATAACCAACCCTATGACTAAAAAACTACTGATTTTCGGCATCCCAATTTTAATCATTGTAATTATTTTCTACTTTGTTGGCAACCCCGATGGAATGGAGAACATAAATCTCGAATATACGGTTAAACGGGAGACATTCAACATTATCGTAAACACCACGGGAGAATTGCAAGCCGAGAAATCGGAGGAGATAAATGGTCCAATGGGATTACGCAGAGCTCGAATTTATAGCGTTAAAATTGCAGACCTTGTGCCTGAGGGAACTTTTGTTGACTCGGGAGCATTTGTGGCTTCGCTCGACAGAACCGAACTCACCCGACTGCTTAAAGATAATGAATTGGACTTGCAGAAAGTTGAAAACCAAATGAAGCAGACCGAACTCGACACAACACTTTCATTACGAGCCAATAGAGAGGAGTTGATAAACCTTAAATTTGCGTTCGAAGAGGCTAAAATTAAGCTTGAACAGTCCAAATTCGAACCTCCGGCATCGATTCGTCAGGCAGAAATTAGCCTCATAAGAGCTGAGCGAACATACGAACAGTCGGTTGAAAATTACAAAATAAAACACGAGCAGGCCATTACCAAAATGAAAGAGGTGGAAGCTCAACTAACCAAAGTAAAACAACAAACCGACGACTTACTAGAAATTGCAAACGAGTTCACCGTTCTAGCTCCTAAAAAAGGAATGGTTATTTACAAAAAAGAGTGGAGTGGTAAAAAACGACAAGTTGGGTCAGAAATAAGTCCGTGGGATCCAAGCGTTGCAACGCTTCCCGACATGTCGCAACTTATTTCAAAAGCGTATATTAACGAGGTTGACATCAGTAAAATTAAAATGGGACAAAAAGCAACCGTTGGTGTTGACGCATTTCCCGATAAAAAAATTGACGGCGAGGTGGTCAAAATTGCCAATGTGGGCGAGCAAAAACCCAACAGCGATGCCAAAGTTTTTGAAGTTCAAATTCGACTCAGTAATTCCGATTCCATTCTAAAACCCTCCATGACAACGGCAAATCAAATTTTTGTCAACTCATTCGACAGTGTTCTTTTTGTTCCCCTTGATGCCCTATTTACCGATCAGAAAGAACAAATTGTATATCAGAAAAAAGGGGTTGGTTATCGCAAAACACCTGTTAAAACAGGCGAATCGAACGAAAATTTTATTATAATCCTTGAAGGACTCGATGATGGCGCTGTGGTTTCAATAAATAGACCTGAATAATTACCCACAATTTTGCGCACAATGATTAAGAATATAACCGTATTTTTTCAGCACTTTTTTCAAAATCGACTCAACAAGAAAGAGATCGAACTCTTTTGGCTCGATTTGGGAATTGCTGTGGAGTCAATCCTGGCCCATAAACTAAAATCGATACTTACAGCGCTCGGGATTGTTTTTGGTGTAGCCGCTGTTGTGGCTATGCTCGCCATTGGAAACGGAGCGCAACAAGAGATTCTTGATCAAATGAAGTTAGTGGGAGTAAATAATATAATTGTAATTCCAAAATACGCATCACAAAACGGAATTGGAGAAAATGACAACCCCTCGAAATCCTCGCCAGGACTTTCGCTAGACGATGTTCGGAGCATTCAGCAAGTGATCCCAAATATAAAACATATTTGCCCACAGGTTACCATGGAAACCTATGCCATGGCAAACGGGAAACAGTTTTCAGTAAAACTCATTGGAACAGACCATGTCTATTTCGATCTCTTTGGAGTGGAGTTAATTCTAGGCACATTTTTCAGTCAAAAACATCAAGAAACCACTCGCTCGGTATGTGTAATTAGCGAAAGCCTAAGCCGCAAACTATTTCAAGATATCTCTCCTATAAATCAGATTATTAAAAGCAAAAATGAGTGGTTTACGATTATTGGCGTTTACAAGGAAGTTGCAACAAAATCAGAACTCAGCGAAATGGGGATTGAAACCTCGTCGTCGCTTGTTTATATTCCAATAGAGACCATGCTTTTACGCATTGCAAACCGAGGGAATGTAACGCAAAGCCAGATTAAAAAAGCCGCCGAAAAGCCTGATTCTCAAAAGGAAGAGCCAGAACCCACGGAGAAAAACATTCATCAGCTCGATAAAATTGTTGTCAGTCTCAACGAGAGCAAGCATCTAAATAGTGTGAAGCAAGTATTAGATAAAATTCTTTATCGTAACCACCATCAAACCGTTGATTTTGAGATTATTATTCCCGAACTCCTCCTAAAACAACAGCAACGAACACGGGATATTTTCAATCTTGTTTTGGGCGCTATTGCTGGCATATCGTTGCTTGTTGGTGGAATTGGAATTATGAATATTATGCTTGCGAGTGTTATGGAGCGCGTTAAAGAGATTGGGATTAGAATGGCCGTTGGAGCTCGCAAACGCGATATTATTATTCAATTTATTGCCGAAGCGTCGCTCATTAGTCTTACTGGCGGATTTGTTGGCGTAATTTTAGGTCTGATTAGTGCCGCCATGGTCACTCGATTTGCTGAAATTAAAACCGTAGTCACCATGTCTTCTGTTTTAATTTCCTTTGCCATAAGCGTTGCCATTGGAATAATTTTCGGCTATCTTCCCGCAAAACGTGCTGCTGGTCAAGATCCCATAATATCGCTCCGAAGTGAGTAATTTTTCAAGGAAAGTATCGCTGAAAGGAGGTTACAAGTGGGATGTAACGTTCGGAATGGGCTTGTCAACCCCAAAGTGGGTTGAATAGTAATAGCCCTAAGCAACGCCTGAGACAAACAACCATCCCTTTTATTTCCAGAACCTTGGGAAAAAGCAACATCGTCAAAACCTTATCTTTATCTTGACATAATAAATAATGAAACGTTATCAGAAACGAGTAATGAGAAATAAGTTAAAAGCATTTTATAAATTAACGGAAGAACTCAAGATAGATACTATTGATATACAAGAGGTAACATTGATAACGTTAGCAAATAATCTTAAAAGATTTACCGGACACTAGTAATTCAGAACAAGGGGAAGTAGAAATTCTTCCCCTTGTTTTGAAAATAATAATTCAAAATGAGCTTTCGAAAAATTAGATTTATCTGTTGAAATCAGATTATTTATTCCGACGAACATATTCCTGCACAACGAATGAAGCAACATCGTCAGCATAGGTATTCATCCCAAAACCAGCATCATAGCCCAACTCTTTAGCAAGTTCATGATTAACACGTGGACCTCCACAGCAAAGAATTACTTTGCTTCGTAAACCCTCAGCCTCAAGCATCTCTACCAACTCCACAAGGTTTTGGATGTGCACATCTTTTTGAGTAACCGTTTGCGAAACAAGGAGTGCATCCGCTTTTAACTCTATGGCCTTAGCAATAAACTCATCGTTTGGTACTTGACTGCCCAGATTATAGGCTTCAAAACCGGCATAACGCTCCAAGCCAAAATGTCCTGCATAGCCTTTCATGTTCATAATGGCATCAATTCCAACAGTGTGGGCATCGGTACCGGTGCTTGCTCCAACAATAATAAGTTTACGACCAATGTTTTCCTTTACATACTCATCGGTTTTGTCCATATCCCAAGTTGTTGCTTCCACTTTTGGAACGTGAATGGAGGTAAAATCAACCGTATGAACGCAATTTCCATAACAATTAAAAAAGGTAAATCCTTTGGTTAATTCTTTATAAAAAACAACTTGTGGGTTATCGAAACCCATTTTTTTCATTAACTGCTTAGCTGCTTCAATAGCCTCATTACCAACAGGAACTGGGAGCGTAAAACTTACTTGCGTTTTACCGTCGTTCATTGTATCGCCATAAGGCTTTGTTTTCTTAAGATCTTGAGTTGTATCAAAATCTCGCGCTTCCATCGAATATAATCCTTCGCTCATAATTTCTATCTCTTTATTGCAAGTTTACTTGCGATTTTTCATTAATTCAATAAATGGGTTGCTATAATTAGCCCCTCGCTCAACCACTCCGGCAAGTCCTTTCCCTCCATTTTTTGGACGTTTGATATCGGCAAACTTGCCTTTTTCGAGTGCGCTAAAAAGACCTTCTTCCTGCAGGACTTCGAGTAATTCAACCGTTTTTCCTAACACCTCTTGGGCGCGTTGACGAATAATTCCGCCCTCTTTATATTCCACTTCATCGCCAATGTTCTTCATATTGTTGAAGATATACTTGGCATTTTCAATGGCGAGGTATCGATCCGACATAAATGGCGTATGAATAGCCTCGGTGAGCATTCCCAAAAGTTGAAGTCCCTGTCCTGTCCAGATTGCAATCTGATTAAAGAGCGCATCCTGAATATGTCCACGGAAAACGTTTCCAGTCTTAAATTTTGTGGGAGGCATATATTTAAGTGGTGCATCGGGGAAAATCTCCCGAGTCATTTGAGCCTGTGCCAATTCGTAAAGGAATCCATTTTGCATTTCGGGATCCATTTCAAAAGCATGGCCCAATCCCATTTGTTCGGAAGGAATAGCAGCAATTAACGCCAACTGCTCATTAATAAAATCAGACGCCAAAACGGTGTGTGCTTCCTCAAAAGCATCGGCAGTGGTAAGATAATTATCTTCACCGGTATTGATAATTACACCGGCATATCCGTTAATGATACGCGAGAAATATTGATCTATTAACGTACGCTTCATATTAATGTCACGGAAAAGGATTCCGTATAGAGCATCGTTCAACATTACGTCTAAACCCTCAAATGCACCCATGACGGCAATTTCAGGCATACAAAGACCTGAACAATAGTTGCAAAGACGGATATATCGGCCAACCTCTTCGCCAACCTCGTCGAGTGCTTTACGCATAATGCGAAAATTCTCCTGAGTAGCTACGGTTCCCCCAAATCCTTCGGTTGTTGCGCCAAAGGGTACATAGTCGAGCAAACTTTGTCCGGTTGTACGAATAACAGCGATAATATCGGCTCCTTGTCGTGCAGCAGCTTGCGCTTGAACAACATCCTCGTAAATATTGCCTGTGGCTACAATTACATACAGATAAGGCATTGATCCTTCGCCAATAGTTGCCAAATAATTGTCGCGGCGAGCCTTACGTGTCTTAATTCGGTCAAGACTTTCGTTCACGATCGGCATAATAACCGCATCAATTTTCTCCTTTGGATGAATTGGCAAGGTGGCAATATTTAACTTGCCTTCCACAACTTGCTCTGCAATTTGTTGCGGTTTTAAACCCGTTTCAACCATTGCATTCCCAATATGGAAAATTACTCCTTGACTTAAAACACCATTCTCTTTAAGAGAATCTACGACCACATTGGGCAATGGAACCTCATTTTCGTCAACCCCATCAATTCCCAACAAACGGCAAAGGGTTCGCTCTACTGCCACCGTTGTATAGTTTTCCACAAAACCCTGAACATCATCAGCGATTTTTTTGGCGATATTCTTTGCATATCCTACTTTCTCAAAATCGAGACCTAACTTACTCTTTCGCATAACATTAATAGAACTTTAGTATTATAAATTCTTAGTTTTTATTTTTATCCATCTCCAAATGCTTCTCTGCCTCGGAGAGTATATCATTGTCAATACCAAGTATTTGCGCAATTTTTAACGCTTCGTGTGGTACATTAATTCCATCGTCTTCAATTAACGAATAATCTATATAATCACCAATATTTTTTATAGTTATTACGGCATCGTTGCTATTTTCCATAAACCCTTTAACTCGAAGTTTCCGACATTGAGTACTCAATCCACTATAATGGGTTGTAATAACTGCTCTGACGTTGCAATTATCTAAAATATTTGCGACAGCACTTACAATTGCTCGCCCTTCGGTGGGATTGGTTGTACGCGCCAACTCATCAATCAACACCAAGATTCGCTTTTGTTTTTTACCAAGTTGCACAATGCGATTCACCTTTAACATTTCAGAGGCATAGGACGATAATCCAGACAACTCCGACTGTTCATCGGCTATACTAAAAAGAATTTGTTCAACAAGTGCAATTTTTGCATCTGTTGCAGGTACAAAAAATCCATATTGACACAATGCTTGGCTTAGTGCCAATGTTTTGAGCAATACCGTTTTTCCGGCCATATTAGCACCAGTGATTAAACAAGTCCCCTTGTAAATGTCAATATCAATGGGTTGATATCGCTTTTTATCGTGTTCCAATGTTGCTTTAAGCTGTGGATAAAAAAGTCCTTGATACGAAGTGGCATCTCCCTCAACATCGGGAATGACTAACTTTTCCGATATGGCCTGTTTTGCTTTAGCGATAAGTATATCGATATTACCAATGGCTATAAGTGCTTTATCCAACTCAGAATCGAGCCTATATAATTTATCTGACAAATCCTGCCGGATTTTATCTTCGACCTCCGTTATTTTGTTCCTTAACTCGTCGGATTGTTGTTGTAATTCTTTACTGCTAGCTGAATTATCTTCAGCATCTTCGAGCAAAAATTCAAGACCAAACAACTTTTTCCGCAATTTGCCCAATTCTGGTGAAAAGGAATTACTGATATAAAAAGAGGGAATTCGAGCTCCCTCAGGATCAAGAATTTCAACTACCTGTGCAAGGTTTGGCAATTGCTCCCAAAGAAACTGAATGGGTTTTAGCAATTCTCGGATATCTTCGGAAAGAAGAGCAAAACTCTTGACCTCAAACAACTCTATATCGTTCAGCGTTAACCGATTTTGAATATTTTTAATGGTTCCAAAAATATCGCGGATATCAGAAATTTTAATGGAAACCTTCTCGAAAGTTGATTTATTATCCTCAATTTTGAATTCATTAACGGTTCTGTTTATCTGTTGTAGCTGATATGAAACGTCTTTTGTGCTTATCAAAAAAGGGGAAGCCAACAACATACGATGAGCCAAACTTGATTTTAAATCGAGTCTATCAATCATATACCGCAATCCCGATATTTCCGTCAGTGCCGTTTTAAGTTGCATTGTTATATTTTTTTTACATCATAAACAGGAATTTGAAGGGCTTCCTGCATCGATTCCTTAAGCTCATCGGAACTTAAATTATATCCCTGAGGTGATATGGGGTTTATACAAACTGCCGCAAGTTTAGTTTGATTAACCACCTTCACTTTACCTCCTTTTTTTATAAAAGAGTAATACACTTCTGGAGTAGCAAATATCCGAGAAAAATCCTTGACAACTAACTCAATTGTATCAACATTTTTTTGCATGCGCAAAAACTCGAACAAATAGTTACTAGTTGCCCCTGCTACAAACAATCGAGTACCAAAACTAAAAGCTCGGTCTTTAGCCTCTTTTAACATAAAAACAGACTTTATATTTAAGTCGTGTAAATTATTATCAGTATCAATTGCAATAATCCCGGATTCAACACAATCGAGTTTTTGCTTCAATTCGGGTTCAACTTCTGGCAAATTTATTAAATCGTAAACATATTTTGTTTTTCGTACCAACACTGGGATATTTGCAGAATACGCTGCGCCTGTGGTAAGAATCATTCCTTCGGTTATGGCGGGTGATGCAAGGCTAAGCCGTGACAATGCACCATCAACAATTGTTAAATCGACATTGAACTTTTCCATGTCGGAAATGAGTGCTTTAAGGTTTTGTGTATCAGCAGGTCCTGAAAGTAGTACTTTGTCGGAATTTATGGCTTTAGCTATGACCAAACGCCCCAATGCCGTGTGGATTTTACTCACATCCAATATTTCGGAAATTATTCGCTTTTGTAAATAATGTTGCTCCGCTGATATGTAAATCATTCCCGGATAAATGCGAATTTCCGGTTTTTTAGTGTTGGTAACAATATCGGTACTTTCTCCGTCAATGCCAATGGACGTGAGGGCGATTCGCGTATCCATATTCTTCAATCGACCAAGAATATAGTTCAGTGTCTCTGTTTTGCCAGTATTTTTCTCGAGTCCTACAATGGAAAGGCTTTTGAAAGTAAGTACATCGTTAATAAATGGCATTCTAGCTCACCTCTATTTAGTATTAGTATAAAAAAACACGACGACACATTTTACATCATAAGGATTGAAAAACGTGCCATCGTGTTGAAATTGATTAATGTTTGTTTCGTATATTACGGGATAGAACCGCTGGTTCGATAGAAATTCTATCGCTATGCATTAAGCCTGCAATACCATCCTCAGCTCTCTCCTTTTCACAATCTTCGCACTGACAATTATTTACATAATCTGCAGGTTCTGTATATGAAGCTATTACCCCTTCGAAATTCCGTAGAATAACCTTACCCGGCATTTGAGAAATCAAATATTGGGGCATTACTGGAGTTTTACCTCCTCCACCGGGAGCATCCACTACAAAGGTTGGTACAGCAAATCCAGATGTATGACCACGCAGACTTTCAATAATTTCAAGACCTTTAGAAACTGGAGTTCTAAAATGTTCAAGACCCATTGAAAGGTCACATTGGTAAATATAATATGGACGTACCCGTATCATTACCAGTTTGTGAACCAATTTTTTCATAATATATGGACAATCATTTACTCCACGAAGAAGTACAGATTGGTTGCCCAAAGGAATACCGGCATTTGCCATTTTCTCGCAAGCTGCGGCACTTTCTACAGTAATTTCGTTGGAATGATTAAAATGCGTATTTAACCATACTGGATGATATTTTTTAAGCATATTTACCAATCCGTCCGTAATCCGTTGAGGAAGAACCACAGGGGTGCGTGTCCCAATACGGATAATCTCAACGTGCGGAATTGCTCGAAGACGTTTGATAATGTCTTCAAGAACATCATCACTCACTAATAAAGCATCGCCACCCGATAAAAGCACATCGCGTACTTCGGGGTGGTTGGCAATATATTCAATTCCTTTATCGATATTGTTCTTTGGTAAAGCCGCATCGTTTTGCCCGGCGAATCTACGACGGGTGCAATGACGACAATACATTGAGCACATATCGGTAATTAGGAAAAGAACTCTGTCAGGATATCTGTGTGTTAATCCTGGAACAGGGGAATCTTTATCTTCGTGTAGCGGATCTAATAAATCAGCTGACGATTGATGAGTTTCTGCAATCGAAGGAACAGCTTGTTTCCTTACAGGGCAGTTAGAGTCATTCGGATCGATCAGAGAGAGGTAGTATGGCGTAATTGCCATACGTAAAGTTTGTAAAGACTTACGGATACCTTCTTCCTCTTCAGGAGTAAGATTAATGTACTTTTTTAACTCCTCAAGTGTTTCAATGCGATTACGGACTTGCCATTTCCAATCATTCCAATCACTGTCAGACACGTTAGGAAAATATTCCTTACGTCGGCTTTTATCTTCAATATTAAACATAGAGCTTATTAAATAAATTACGTATATCCTTTGATTTCTTTATTATATCAAGTGTAAGTTCGGCATGCCCTTTAGCATAACCATTGCCTACAATAAGATTAATATCCTTACCTACTCCTTCGGCACCAAGCGCAGCCTTAGTAAATGACGTAGCCATTGAAAAGAAGTAAACAGAACCATTGTCCTTAGTAATAAGAATAGAGGTCATCTCTGTTGACTGAACGTTTACATTATTAATAGTAACGTCGCAGCCCTCCTCTCCTGTAATTTCAGTCACTTTGGTGTAAACATCCATTACATTGGTTGCATCAGCAATAATAACGTGAGTAGCTAGTTTCATATCTAAAATGCGCTGAGCATTGGCCTGCGAAAACTCAACTACAATAACTTTACCATTGGGGCCCACATTCTCCATTGCCTGATAACAGCACAAAACACCTGATTTGCCGCCACCGCCAATTATACAAACAGTATTATCCTTTTTCACCAGTCGTTTAACCTGAGCAGGAGCACCTGCCACATCGAGTGCGGCAAGTGCTAATTTCTCGGGAATATCGTTTGGCAATACGGCATAAATACCGCTTTCAAAAAGAATGGCTTGTGCCTCAACATCTACCTGATCGTTATGAAAATTCAGATTAAGAACCTTTGAAATTTTCAATGGTGTTAATGAAAGGGATACCAGTGTGGCAACAACATCGCCTACTCGTAAACTTTTGTCCGGATACTTTGGTCCAATCTCCTTCACAGTACCAATGAGCATACCACCAGATCCGGTAACCGGATTCTGCATTTTACCACGCTCATTTACAATAGATACAATCATCTTCTCCATCACCTCAACATTACCATGGCAAGCCTCTTTAATTTGTGTAAAGCTGGCAGAATCGATATTGAGTGTTTTGACATCAATCAAAACCTCATTATCGTAAATTTCCATGGTATTATCCAGTTTTTGCGCTGGTTGGGGCAATGTTCCCTTTGGCTCAAGAACTCTATGCGTTCCGTATTTGCATCCTAATTTCATTCAAATAACAATAATTTATCAATCAGATATATCATTAATTATGCGTACAATTCAGTAAATACTTTACGTAATATTTCGCTTTCGCGTAGAATCTGCAAAGTGATTTCTGCATGGCCTTTTGTATATCCATTACCAACAATCATAGTAACGTCGCTACCAACACCTTCGGCACCTAAAGCAGCTTTTGTAAAGCTTGTTGCCATTGAGAAGAGGTAAACTATACCGTCGTTCTTGGTACAAAGGATACTGGTCATTTCAGTATCGGGAATATTAACATTGTTGATGGTAATGTCTGCCATTTTTCCATCGGTTAAATTGCTGATTTTTTCAATCATACCAACTGGGTCAGTAGCATTGCCTGCAAATACATGATCGCAAAATCCTAATTTTTGTAATCGATCGGTTGATTTTTGACTGTGACACATGCCAATTACCGTTCCGGTAACACCAACACGTCTTTTAGCTTCGTAGCTACATAACATTCCCGATTTTCCGCCTGCACCAATAATTAGTACTGTATCGCCGGGTTTGCAAAGTTTTGCTGTTTGAGCTGGAGCACCTGCCACGTCCAATGCTGATAAAGCAAGTTTTTCGGGCATATCAGCAGGAATCTTAGCATAAATACCGCTTTCAAAAAGAATGGCTTTACCATCAATATCCACTTGGTCAACATCAGGGCGGATCTCTTTAATTTTATCGATACGCAATGGGGTTAATGACAAAGAGACTAAGGTTGCAATTTTATCGCCAACTTTAAGATCGATTTTATCAACTAGGGCATCTCCAATTTTCTCAACTGTACCAAGAAGCATCCCTCCTGAACCAGTCCATGGATTACGATGTTTTCCTTGTTTTTCAACAATATCCATCATAATTTCAGCAATCTTTTTATGATCACCATTGGCGCGAGCCTCTATATCGGTAAATGAAGCCGAGTCAACATTTAGGGTTTGAACATCGATAAGGATTTCGTTATCGTAGATCTCATCCATGTTATTGTCAATCTTGTTTGCTGGTTGTGGTAAAACACCCTTAGGCTCTATAACCCGATGAGTTCCGTATTTATTCCCTTTTTTCATATAAGTAGCTATTAAAATATTTCAAATATTATTTTTTCTTAAGTCCTAAAATTTCTCTTGCTTCAGCTGAAGTAGCAACGCCACGACCTAATTCCTTTGCGAGTCGAACTACTTTAGCAACCAGTTCTCCATTGGATTTGGCAAGTACGCCTTTTTCAATATAAAGATTATCTTCGAAACCAACTCTAACGTGTCCGCCCATTACAATGGCAGCTGCTGCAAGTGAAAACTCATGTCGTCCAATTCCTGTAGCTGTCCAGGTTGATCCGGCTGGAATAGCATTTGCCATCCAAACAAGATTTCCAACGGTTGCTGAAGTACAGCCTGGAACGCCAAGAACAAAATTGAACTGCATAGGTGCACCTGGCGCTTGTCCTTTCTTCACCATGTGTACAATGGTGTCGAGATGCCCCATTTCAAAGCATTCGTATTCGGGTTTAATATTGTTTTCCATCATACGTTTTCCAAAATCGCGCATCATAGGCATAGTGTTTTCAAACACTTCGTCGCCAAAGTTGCATGTACCGCAATCAAGGGTTGCCATTTCGATGGGCAATTCGGTAGGTTGAAGACGCTCTTCGGCGCTCATTCCCACTGCCCCACCCGTTGATGGAATAAGAATTACATCGGGACAAACCTTATAAATTGCATCAATACACGCTTTAAAACGAGCTTTGCTCTGTGTTGGTGTACCGTCGTCTTCACGAACGTGCAGGTGAACAATTGCTGCTCCGGCATCAACGGCCGATTTAGCTTCTCTAACAATTTCTTCCACAGTATAGGGAACCGCAGGATTATGCTCCTTGGTTACCTCAGCACCACATATAGCGGCTGTAATAATTAATTTATCCATGATTCAATGGGTTATTTACGTTGACAATCTTTGGGAACAATACATGTACCAGTGGCGCGACAAACTACAACTGGTTCAGCAAGTACATCTGCAGCCGAAGCTGAGATATCAGCACGAGGGGCAATTACCTTGCGTGCTTCAAAGATCATTTTTCTGGAAGAATTGCCAACATTTGTAATTTCTCCTGTAGCCTCAATAAAATCTCCGGCATACACTGGAGCTAAAAAATCAACGGAGTCATAAGACCTAAATAGACCTTCGTCACCGTCGTTTCTGATCAGAAGCTCGGTAGCTACATCACCAAACAATGCTAACATTTTAGCACCATCTACTAAATTTCCACCATAATGTGCATCTTGAGTGCTCATTCTAAGTCTTATTACAACTTTGTTACTCATAATAATATCCTTTCTATTTATTTTTTTACAATGTGGGTTACAAAAATAGATGGCGTCCTAACATTATCGGGACAAATTTGCCCAACTTCAACCATCTCTTCAGCTTCAACAATTACAGTTTTAGCTGCGGTAGCCATAATTGGATTGAAATTTTGCGATGACCCTTTATAGGTTAAATTCCCAATGGTATCGGATACGCTGGCTCCAATTAATGCAATATCGGCACGTAATGGGGTTTCTAAAATATAATCAACACCATCGACCTTTAAAATTTGTTTTCCATCTTGAACAATTGTTCCTAATCCCGTTGGTGTTAAAAAACCACCTAATCCAGCACCGGCACTTCTGATTCGTTCAGCCAAAGTTCCTTGTGGGCTAAACTCAATTGTTACCTCTTTGTTATTTAACTGCTCAATAGTACTGGGATTTGTTCCAATGTGCGATGTAATTATCTTCTTAACCTGCTTATTAGCAACAAGCAAGCCAACTCCTTTGTCTGGAAATGCAGTATCGTTACAAATTATGGTTAGGTTTTTAACCCCTGATTCCACAATTTTATTGATTATGCTCGTGGGGCTACCAACGGCTAAAAAGCCACCAATCATAACGGTCATGCCGTCTTTAACCATTGACGCAGCTTCTTCAACTGAAATGAGTTTATTTTTCATATATATTGTTTTTCGATTGTTTCAGAAATAAGGTTTATAGTTTATTAGAGTAATAAATCTATTATCGCTATACGTTCATATAAAATAACATTATTACTCACATAAATAAATGTTTTTAACATTTGAGTATGATAAATCAAGAATATTTGTAAAATTACAATATTCTTGCCAATTAACCTTACCGTACCCAACCCAAAATGCTCCGGACCGATAATATAATTTATCAAGTGTGTCTGGTAAATCCTTTTAGATTCCTCGCTAATACCTAAATTAACAGGGTTAACACGGGCATTACTAGAAGAGAAGCTTGCTGGCAGTTTCGTGTCAGCAAACTTCTCACCTTATGTCTAACACTTTATTCCCAATTTTTGGGAACGTAACGCGGTGGAGTCAAGAATCTAATATTCATTATTATCAATTCTCCGTAGATTAGTGCTAATTCAATTTTAGGTTAACCCAAAATAGGCTTACCCATTTAATCGTTCATTTAATTGTTTAAGTATTTGTTTTGCATCGCCTACAATACCAAGGTCGGCAACTTGAAAAATAGGAGCTGTTTTATCTCTATTGATCGCAACAATAAAATCGGACTCCTCCATTCCGGCGAGGTGCTGAATTGCTCCAGAAATTCCTACTGCAAAGTACAAATCGGGGCGAACGGTTTTTCCTGTTTGTCCCACCTGACGGTCGTGAGGAACGAGTCCGGCGTCAACAACTGCTCGTGAAGCTGAAACCTGTGCTTTGAGTGTTTTAGCTAAATCGTCGATGATTTTCAAGCCTTCGTCATTGGCCATTCCGCGACCACAAGAGATCAGTATTTTGGCTTCACTAATGTCAACCATGGCTCCTTTTTCTTTAACACTCTTGAGTAGTTTAACCCTAAACTTATCCTTTTTAAATGGGATTTCAATTTTGATTACCTCTCCTTTTGGGCTATTGTCGGCAGGCAATTTACGCATAACACCTGCGCGTACAGTACTCATTTGAGGGCGATGCTCTTTACATACAATGGTTGCCATTAGGTTTCCACCAAATGCAGGGCGAGTCATCAACAACTCTTTCTCCTCTGAAATTTCCAACTTCGTACAGTCGGCCGTTAATCCTGTGCCAAGACGAGCCGATAAACGTGGTCCCAAATCGCGACCAATTGTAGTTGCGCCAAGCATTAAAATACTTGGTTTATACTCGTTTACGATATGATAAATGGCCTGTGTATAAGGTTCGGTTAAATAATCGTCTAACTCAGGCGCATCGGCACAAACTACCACATCGGCACCATGTGCAATAAGCATTTGAGCTTTGTCGGTAATTTTATTTCCAACCAATATGGCGTACACTTTATCATTAAGGGCATCGGCCAAATCACGGGCTTTACCCATAAGTTCGAGTGAAACATTCTGAATTATACCTTTGCGTTGTTCTACAAATACGAACACGCCTTTATATGCTGATTTTTCCATAATTACCTAAGATTATATGATGAACTTCTCTTTCAACTTACTCATGATTATTCCTACCGCTTCGGTGGAATCAACTTCATAGAGCTGACCTGCCGACTTTACACCACGCGAGAATGCTTTGTGTACCCGTGTTGGTGAACCATTAAGTCCCAAATCTTTTTCGTCAACATCAATTTGAGCAAATCCCCAAATTTCAACATTTTTAGAATATGCTTCAACAATACCGCTAACAGACATATAACGTGGGCGATATGCTCCTGAAAGCACAGTAACTACACATGGTCCATCAACCTGAAGCATTTCGTAACCATCTTCGATTCTACGTTTAATAGTAAATGTTTTTTTGCCATCAAAATCAAGATGTTCCAAGTACGATACTTGAGGAAGGTCTAAGTGCTCGGCTATTTGAGGGCCTACTTGTGCAGTATCCCCATCAATGGCTTGACGACCGGTAACAAGCAAGTCGAAATCTAGTTTACGAAGTGCACCTGCCAAAGCATGTGAAGTGGCGAGTGTATCGGCACCGGCAAATTTGGCATCGGTGAGGAGAATTGCTCTATCTACACCCATTGCATATGCTTCGCGAAGCACATCCTCGGCTTGTGGCGGACCCATTGTAATTACGGTAACATGGGCGTTGAAACTATCCTTTAGGCTCAGTGCCAATTCGAGACCTGCTTTGTCGTCTGGATTTATAATGCTAGGGACACCATCTCTGATGAGTGTTCCTGTTACGGGATTTATTTTTATTTCGGTTGTATCCGGAACCTGTTTTATACAAACTACGATATTCATATCAAAATATGTTCTGAGTTTATTAATTCCTAATTATTTATCTAAGTAACGCACCAGCAATAACCATACGCTGAACCTCTGAGGTTCCCTCGTATATTTCGGTAATTTTGGCATCACGGAACATCCGCTCTATGGGATACTCACGAGTATAACCATATCCACCGTGAAACTGAATTGCTTTATTGGTAACTTCCATTGCTGTTTCCGAGGCATAAAGTTTAGCCATGGCTGCATCAACAGAATAGGCTTGCCCTTTGTCTTTTTTGAATGCGGCCTGACGAACCAACAAACGAGCTGCTACAATACGTGTTTCTAAATCGGCCATTTGAAACTGTGTGTTTTGGAATGCTGAAATTGGTTTATTAAACTGTTTACGTTCTTTAACATATTTAACGGTTTCGTCCATAGCTCCTTGTGCAATACCAAGTGCCTGAGCTGCAATGCCAATTCTTCCACCATCCAAAGTTTTCATGGCCAAAGAGAATCCTTTACTTAGTTTTCCTAGCATGTTTTCTTTAGGAACTACACAGTTTTCCATGATAAGCTCACAGGTTGCAGATCCACGAATACCTAGTTTTTTCTCTTTTTTACCCACTGAAAAGCCGGGGAAGTTTTTCTCTACAATAAATGCAGTTATTCCTCTTGTTCCCTGCGACTTATCGGTCATTGCTAAAACGATATACACATCGGCATAGCCTGAGTTTGTGATAAAGATTTTAGAGCCCGTAAGGATGTAATTATCCCCACTTTCAATGGCTACGGTTTGCTGTGCAGAGGCATCAGTTCCTGCATTGGGTTCAGTTAAACCAAATGCACCAAGCCATTCGCCCGAAGCAAGTTTTGGTAAATATTTTTGCTTTTGCTCTTCGGTACCATACTCAAGTATGGGTACTGCACAAAGCGATGTGTGTGCCGAAACAATTACTCCAGTAGTTGCACAAACGGCTGAAAGTTCTTCCACTGCCATGGAGTATAGAATATTAGTACCTCCGGCACCCCCGTATTTCACAGGAATAGGAATTCCCATAATTCCCAGTGGGGCCATTTTTTTTACTGTCTCAACAGGAAATCGCTCCTGTTCATCGACCTCTGCTGCAAGAGGTTTAACCTCATTCTCTGCAAAATCCTTAATCATCTGAAGGAAGAGGTTTTCTGTCTTTGTTAAACTAAAATCCATCTCTTTTATGTTTTAATGCACTGTTTCACGTATGAAAAATATATAAGAAATAGCATTCAGAAATGAACTTATCTGATGCTATCTTCTTGTTTTGAACTCTATTTAAAGCTTCAAAGGTAAAGAGAGTATTATTAACATAACTATTAATTATGTATGTTAAAAAGCAATACTACAAATCGACAAATTAACTTTCGTTAAAACATGCCTTAGCAAAAGCTATTGTGAAGCAAAACTTCGCCACACATAACTCCCTACAATTACACCTTTTCAGCTTAATGAAGGTTCTTATTATTCGCCACAATCTTCTCTGTTCAATCCTACCCTGTTTGTTAAACAATTACAAATGAATTGTAAAATTAAGATTGAGCAATACTATACAAGGAATTAAACTGTCATTCCGCCATCTACACTAAGGATTGTACCGTTGATGTATGCAGCCTCATCGGATGCTAAGAATAAGTATGCCGATGCAATTTCTTCGGGCTCACCCAATCGTCCAACAGGCACTTTACTTTTCATTCCATCAATTACATTTTCGGGCATTTTAGCCACCATTTCGGTTGCAATAAAACCAGGAGCAATGGCATTAACGGTAATTCCCTTACGTCCTAACTCTCGAGCCCACGTTTTAGTCATACCAATAAGTCCGGCTTTAGTTGCCACATAATTGGTTTGTCCAAAGTTTCCATAAAGCGCTACAACCGATGAAGCATTGATAATTCTCCCGTAGTTTTTTTCGACCATATACTCAGAAATAACTTTGGTACAATAAAACACGCCCGTTAGATTGACATCAATTACTTGTTGCCATTGTTCGGGGGTCATTTTCTTTAAAGAGCTATCGCGAGTTATTCCGGCATTATTGATTAAAATATCAATTTGCCCAAACTTTGCGGCCACTACTTTTGCGGCCACTTCAATCTCTTCGTATTTTGCGGTATTAACCTTTGCGAATACGGCATTTTTACCCTCAGCGGTTAGTTTCTTAACCAATTCGTTACCACGAACTTCGTCCAGATCCCAAATAATAGTAATTGCACCTTCGGCGGCAAATTTCTCTGCAGTTGCTGCACCAATACCCGCTGCACCACCGGTTATAATAGCTACTTTTTTATCCAATCTTTTCATCGTATTTCGTTTTATTAGTTTCTAATTATGTGAATTGTATTCATATTTAAAAAACGGATGACCCCGAAGATTTCACTAAAAGCAAACACCCATCGTTTGACCATCCGTTTTTTTAACTAATGGTGCGTTCCTGACATTGACCAGTTCATACCATTTTGAGATTATAAATTTTAAATAAACTGCGTATCGTGTTTAAGTTTGGCAGCACCAACAATACAAGTTGTATCATCGGAGCTTACAAGCGAACAATTAACAATACCAATGTGCTTTTCGACATTTACTTCCATTACTTCAAAACGAGCTTCGTATTGCACTTCGACAAAAACTGGGGCAAAAAACTTCATTTCCTGCGATAGATAAATGGTTCCTTCTCCGGGGAAAAGCGTTCCAAACACCTTCGAGAAAATTGCGCCAGATAAGAAACCATGTACAATTGGCTTTTTAAAGATTGTCTTAGCAGCATACTCCGCATCGATATGTATGGGGTTAAAATCGCCCGTTACCTCTGCAAACTTCTGCACGTCAGCTTGCGTAAATTTTACGCTTGCGGCATATGTATCTCCTTGTTTTATCATCGGGTTATTATTTTTATGTTCATAATTAAGATTAGCAACCACTAAACATTTTTAAGAATAATGGCGGTTCCCATTCCTCCACCAATACATAATGATGCCATACCGTAGGTTTTCTTGCTTCGTTTCATTTCATAAATCAAGCTAACCGTAATACGGTTTCCTGAAGCTCCGATTGGGTGACCCAACGCAATTGCTCCACCATTAAGATTGCAATTTTTGGCAAACCAATCAGCAGTAACTCCATGATTTTCACAAAGTTGCTTAATAACTCCAAGCGATTGAGATGCAAATGCCTCATTGAGTTCAAGGACTTGGATGTCGGTTAATTTCATATTCGCTTTTTTCAGCGCATTGCCAATTGCGGGAACGGGTCCCATACCCATAAGTGAAGGCTCCACTCCACCCTGTCCGGTTGCAACAATCTCCGCCAATGGGGTTAATCCATATTTAGCAACCGCTTCTTCAGAAGCAACAAGAACGAACGATGCCCCATCGTTTATACCAGAAGCATTTCCCGCAGTTACAGTTCCGTCTTTTTTAAATGCAGGACGTAACTTTGCTAACTTTTCGGGGTTGGTAGTGCGATTTACAAATTCATCGGTATCGAAAATTATAGTCTCTTTTCTAGAAACCACTTCGACGGGAACGATTTCATCTTTAAAACGACCAGCATCGATTGCAGCAACGGCTTTTTGTTGTGAACCGTAGGCAAATGCATCTTGCTCTTCGCGAGAGAGATTATATTTGGTTGCAATATTTTCGGCTGTAATTCCCATGTGATACCCTTCGAAAGCGTCGGTTAATCCATCGGTTACCATATGGTCTAAGGCGGAAATGTCGCCCATTTTGTATCCATTACGGACTGATGCAGGGAGCACAAAACCTGCTCCTGACATTGATTCAGTTCCTCCAGCAAGAATTAAGTTTGCATCTCCAGCTTTAATGCTAGAAACGGCATTAATTATCGATTTCATACCACTACCGCATATCATATTTACGCCATAAGCGGGAACTTCAACAGGAATGCCTGCTTTAACAGCAGCCTGACGAGCGATACCTTGTTTCTGACCGGCCATTAAAATATTTCCAACAATAACCTCATCGAGTTTTGACGGGTCGATTTTAGTTTCGGCAAGAATATTTTTTATAACAGTAGCCGCTAAATCGGCAGCAGAAACATTTGCGATTCCACCTAAAAATTTACCAACAGCAGTTCGTTTAGCAGCAACAATAAATACTTTACTCATAGCTCTAATTTTTAATGGGTTTAAGATCTTTTGAAATTATAAGTTTGGCCTCCGTAGCAGTCTGTACCTCTTCCACCGTAAATTCTGGATTTATTTCTATCAGAACAATGCCTTCGGGGGTAATTTCCATAACTCCCATTTCGGTAATAATAAGGTTAACCTGACCTGCGGCAGTTAAAGGAAGGGTGCATTCTTTCATAATCTTATGTCTTCCTTTCGCTGTATGTTCCATTGCAAGGATTACTTTTTTAGCTCCAATCAACAGATCCATAGCTCCACCCATTCCGGGGGTTAATTTGCCGGGAATCATCCAATTGGCAAGGTTTCCTTTTTCATCAACCTGAAGTGCGCCAAGAATTGTAGCATCAACGTGACCTCCACGGATAATCCCAAACGAGGTAGCACTATCGAAACATGCTGCTCCGGGAGCTAAAGAAACAAAGCCTCCTCCAGCATTCGATAAGTTTTTATCCTCCGTACCCGGAGCAGGCGTCGGCCCAAGACCCATCAACCCATTTTCGCTTTGTAGAATAACATTTACACCCTTAGGAATATACTCGGGAACAACTGTTGGCAAGCCAATTCCAAGGTTAACCAAGTCACCGTCATTTAATTCCAAAGCCGCTCTACGGGCAATAGTCTCACGTATTTGTTGCTTATCCATAATAAAATCAAATTTACTAATAACGTTTATTGTTTAATTCAATTAATTCAAATGCAAAGATAAACAAATTATCCCTAGCATCCGAAAGATGGGTTTCTTAAAAACTCCTCGGATTTCTTATTTTTGAGTTCAACAAAAAACAGGGTAAATTAGGAGACTCTCCCAGCAAAACAAAAATAAGAAGGCTTCTTTTTCGACAGCTTTTAGATTTTATGCCCCATGATTTTTGAATAATGTACCATATTTAGCAAACTGTGGGGGAAGAGTCTATAGTGTGTTGAACTATATCTGCCCTGTGGCAGATACACTTTTCGCAGGTTTACATGTTGTGTTGTAAGTAAAAATTATCCTGAGAATTAGCAACTAATGAATCAATGTAGTTTTAGAGATCCTTCACTTTACGGCGTTACATTTCCCAAATGAATCGGGAACAACATGTTCGATCTAAGGAGAGAGGGGTAGATTAAAAACAAATCGCAATATGTAATGACAAAAAAGAATATTGGGCTAAAATCCGAAGCTTAGTAACGATCACTAACTCCAGCTTTAAAGCTGGAGTTATTTACAATCCGTCAATTTTGGTTTTAGCCGTTGAGTTCTGATTTCCACCAATATATGTTATTGATAGCGTTAACAAAGAATCTTAAAAAAACTACCGGACATTTATTTCTCGTTTCTATTTATTACTGAAAAACATCATTATTCCATATGGCGTTTTGTCTATTTCCTTTCACTCACCGTTCACTGTTGTTTCACCATCGGTGGGAGAAAGTGAAAGAAAGGTGGGAGAAGAGTGGGAGAATGGTGAAACAAATGACGAAAAAAAGACGTTGTTTTGGCGCAGGAGAAGGAGAATCTTTTTGGAACATTCCCAAATAATTAGAAATTCTTCGACTCAACAATTCAACCTCGCGAAATCTCAACAAACAAAATAACCGCTCATATGTGACTCTATTTTAACTTTTATATGTAAATTTATGCCAATTCGTAGTTTTTACTTTACGCTCAAATACAATGATAAAATTTACCCTAAACTCTGTGCCCACAGTATTCAAAGGCGATCCCAACCGAAATCTACTCGACTTTTTACGCAACGATAAACATATTACCTCTGTCAAAGACGGATGTTCAGGACAAGCTACCTGTGGCGCATGTACCGTGGAAATTGACGGAAAAGCAAAGCTGGCTTGCGTTACCAAGATGTCGCAACTGCACGATACCAACATTATTACCATGGAGGGATTTCCGGAATATGTGCGCGACACCATTGTCAAAACCTTTGTGAACCACGGAGCGGTTCAATGCGGATTTTGTATTCCCGGAATTATCAGTCGCACAAAAGTCTTGCTCCAAAATAACCCAAACCCCACACTTGCCGAGATTCAGCAGGCATTAAAACCCCACATTTGCCGATGTACAGGTTATAAAAAAATTGAAGAATCGATCTTATCCGCTGCCGAGGCGCTCAAGGCAAAAAGCATTATCGAATTAACACTGACCAACGCAAAAATCGGCGTTCGTCACCCAAAGTATGGCGCATACGAAACAGCCCTTGGAGAACGGAAATTTACCGAAGATTACTATATGACA
>JAQVXQ010000156.1 GCA_028709085.1 Salinivirgaceae bacterium
GTCGAACAGAAGCGTTTCAAACACTTCAATTCCAATTAAGTGCTCAATGTATTTTGTGGCAAAAGGCTCTAGTTTTTGGTTAACTCCTTCAAGAATTACTTTCGTCGATTGGTTGTTTATGGGTTTTATAAATTCGGTCGATTTGATTTGCTGAATTACAGGAGTATCTAAAGGTTTAGCATTGCGGGAAACTCCAATTTGCAACGATTTAAAGAAAGTGCTGGCTTTGATTAAAACCACCGTTCCAATGTTTTTACACAATTTGTTTGTCTCTTCAATAAACTGGATCTCGTTGCCATCTTCTAATTCCGGAATTCCCATAAAAATTAGGTCGGAGTGCACCGATTCACTTTGCACAATTTCATGAAAACTTCGCTTTTCAACTTGATTGTTAATGACTTTTATTTCGCCTTTTATACGCATTTTATTCAGTATGTCGAAGGCTTTTTTAATAATAATATCCCGTTCGGCATTGACCGGATTAACAATTAAAAGTCGAAGTTTTGCATGTCGCCAATTGTCATCGAGCCACAAAAACTTCATAAGTTGCAATGCTAGGTTTCCATTTTTGCCTTCACCAATCCACCAAATATCAATGTTTTTGTTTTTACCAAATTTTCGCTCGCCATCGTAATCCATCATCAAGATATTCATGTCAAGTTGGTACAGATTTTTTACGAGTTTCGCAAAGCCTTCCGGATCTTTTGTATTATGTGCCCAACCCATCATTACAGTGTTTGGCTCGATACCTGAAAATCCATGGGTTTCTGAAATTTGCAATATTCCATCGAATATATTATCGACCCATCGTTGATGTTCAAAAACAGTCCTCTCTTTTATCTGATTTAACGCTTTATGGTAGTAACGTCCATCCTCTGTTGCGTTTTTGTTGACCTTTTTTAAGAGATTAAAGATCGATAGAAATCCGAATTTTCCGGCAAAGGCATGTCCAAGCTGTAATTGCGGGGTTTTGTACGATTCATCGCCGTTAAATAATAAAATGTTGGGTTTCCAATTGCGCTCTTCGATACGGCGTTCTTGCAATTTATTCAAACTAAGGCGAGTTACGGTCATCCAAAAACTGCCCCACACATCGCCCGATTCCGATTTTAGCTCTTTGCGTTTTAAAAAGAAATAGATTGAAAACATAATTAAAAATGCGGCAATCATGGCCACCGGATTAATTTGAGACATAACCCCAAACGAAGCCACAAAGCCCAAAATGCCAATCCATTTGGGAACTTTAAAAGTAGGTCGGAAATCGGATGAAGCCCAACTTTCCAGCGTAAAAGCCATATTTATAAAGCCGTAGGCTGCAATATAGAACATGGACACCACTTCAGCAATAACGTTCAATTCGCCGATCAGAATCCCAGCTTCCGCAATTAAAAATGTAAAGATTAGGGCATTTCGCGGCTCGCTGTTTTTTGTACTCACTTTGCTCAAAAACGAAGGAGCAATTTTATCCATGGCAATGGCTTGTAAAATTCTTGGTCCTCCCAGTATTCCGCCTAATGCAGACGATAGGGTAGCTCCCCAAATTCCGGCAATAACTAATGGTGACCACAGCGCTATCTTGAGTAAGAAATTGCTGTCGGTAAGCAGCAGGTTTCTGTCCACCATTAAAGCAAACAATATAGCCAACCCTATATAAACAATAAATCCAACCACAATGGCTAGCATTGTCCCTTTTGGAATTGCTGATTTTGGATCTTTTAAGTCGCCCGACATGGAAACACCAACCGTAAATCCGGTGACGGCAGGGAAAAAGATGGCAAAAAGAGTAATGAAAGGCACATTGTTGACCGATGGGTTTATCACCATTGTTTCGGCGGAAAAACTTGTATTTATAAAAACCCCGGCTACAACAGAAAGGAGCGATAGTGCAATTGCTCCAAGGACTATAAATTGTGATTTTAATGCCAGCGAGGTACTTATAAACGCCAAAATTACCAGTAAAATTAAAACGGAAGTTCCCAGTATTCGATAACTTTCAACGTTTTGTTCCAAATGCAAAAAGTCGGCAATGGCTTGAATGCCAAGAAAACTCTCACTAAAACCAATAATGTAAAGTGCTATCGATAAGGCAGTTCCCACATAGAGTGTTATTCCAATTGATCCTCCTATGGGAAACCCCAAACTGCGCGAAAGCATATAATAAACGCCTCCTGTTTTTATTTTCTTGTCGGTTGCAACCGACGAGATGCTAAGTCCCGTTGTAATCGAGATAACATGTGCAAGAGCGATAATAACAATGGTTGCAAGTAATCCTGCTTCGCCCACAACCCAACCTAAACGCATGTACATAATAACACCTAGGATGGTTAAAAGGGAGGGAGTGAAAACTCCGGCAAAGGTTCCAAATTTCTTGATATTAGCCATGACAATTTTCTAAAGTGTGATGTAAAATTAAAAACATTTTTGTCGAAAAGGGAATTTTGCCTCTAATTCTTTTTTCTGAGGTTCTGGGGTGTAGATTTGTCAACGAATTATGCTGATTGCATAACATGGAACACATACGACTTCAAGCAATTTTTATCACTTTGAAATACGACTCTTTCAACTGCATCACTTTGTATTTCTATTTGATACCAATTCAACATATCTAAACGAGAAACAACTTGGCGTAAATCCGTACCAGTTTTTCCGATTCCACTCTTGAAAAAGCATCAAACGCTTTCTTATCACACTGTAATCAGTCTCTTAAGAGCGTTTTGTCCTTCACAGACGCTTCGTTTGTCATCAACGATTTGAACAATAACACATTAAAGTTATCAACAATGTGGGAAAAAGTGGGAAAAAGTGGGTCGAAGTGGGAAAGTATTTGTATTTTTACCCATTGAAAACTGTATAGATATGATACCCTTTGTTGGTGAATATAATGTGCGCATCGATGCAAAAGGTCGATTAGTATTGCCTTCGGCTCTTAAAAAGCAAGGCGATACTACAGAATTGGGTGCAGTATATATTCTGAAAGAAGATATGTACGAACAATGTTTGGTGCTCTATCCGGCCTCGGAGTGGGAACGCCAAAACACGTTGATTCGAAGTAAGTTAAATCCTTTTGATAGAGCACACAATCAATTTCTACGAAGTTTTTCAAAAGGAGCTTTCGAAATATTGTTGGATAGTAATAATCGGCTTTTAATTCCAAAACGGTTATTGGAGTTTGCACAAATTGATCGCGATGTTGTGTTGTCGGGTCAAGATGGAAAGATTGAAATTTGGAGTGCCGATATGTATCAGCAAATGTGGAGTAAAGCACCTGACTTTGAGCAGTTGGCAAAAAAAGTAATGAACGATTAATGCGTTAGAAATAATGGTAGAATATCATGTTCCGGTAATGTTGGAAGAGTGTATGGAGGGGTTAGATGTTAATCCCAACGGAATTTATGTTGATGTAACTTTTGGTGGAGGTGGGCATTCTAAAGCTATTCTTGACCGTCTTGATAAGGGGAAATTAATTGCTTTCGATCAGGATGCCGATGCGGTAGCCAATGCTCCAAAACATCCGAATTTAATTTTTGTACACCATAATTTTAAATATCTGCGCTATTTTTTACGATACCACGAAATCGAAACGGTGGATGGTATTTTGGCCGATCTAGGCGTTTCATCGCACCATTTTGACGATAGCTCTCGTGGATTCTCTTTCCGATTCGACAGCAATCTTGACATGCGCATGAATCAGAGCAAAGCCTTTACGGCAGCACATCTTTTAAATGAATATTCCAAGGAAAATATTACTGCAGTGCTCCGGAATTGGGGCGAGGTTGATAAAGCGTGGCAAATAGCCGAGGCCATTATTCAACGGCGAGAGCAAAAACCTCTGAAAACTACGGGGGACTTATTGTCAGTTGTTGAACCAATTGTGCCAGAGCGTTTTCGCAATAAATCGTTGGCAAAAATATATCAAGCACTACGAATTGAGGTCAATGGCGAGATGGATGCACTCCAAGATCTATTGACCCAGTCGGCTCAAGTATTAAGCCCTCACGGACGAATTGTTATAATGACTTATCATTCGCTTGAAGATCGATTGGTGAAAAATTTCTTTCGATCCGGAAATTTTAGTGGAAAATTGGAAAAAGACTTTTTTGGGAATATAATTGCTCCGTTTGAGTTGGTAAACAGAAAGATAATTGTTCCTACCGATGAAGAAATTGAGCGAAATGTTAGAGCCCGTAGCGCAAAATTACGAATAGCAAAAAGAACGGTATATGGAACAGAAATCAACACAGACGCAGGAGTTTGATGATATTCAAGGAATTAAAGAGCCGGGAGTAAAGAAGAATCGAAATGTGTTTAAGTCGGTTCTTGATGGTTCTTTTATGGGAAAAGATCAGTTCCTAGATCGAATGCCATATATTCTGTTTTTGGTTGGCATTGGCATTGCGTATATTACCAATACCTATCATGCCGAAAACCTATTGCGCGAGCGTAAAAAACTGGAACTTGAAATGCGCGAATTGCATCCCGAAGCGATTTCCATCTCTTCACAATTGATGCAAATGAGTAATCAAACCGAAGTAGCACATTTGTGTAAAGAAAACGGACTTGAGATGCACGAAAATCTTGATCCACCCTATAAAATAGTGTTAAAACCGCAAGATGTTAAATTTGTAAACCGAAAGGTGATTGATAAATAGGCTAATTAACTGTAAGTGAACAAAGAGAAAACCATACGAACTCAGATTCTTGGACGTTTGACTGTAATTTATGTCTTACTCCTGGTTTTTCTGTTCGTACTTTTCTTTCGGATTTTATACATACAATTGGCAGAGGGCGATAAATGGAAAAAAGCAGAAAAACTGAACTTTAGAACCACCACCATTGAGCCCAACAGGGGCGATATTCGCGCACGCGATGGACGACTACTCGCCAGCAGTGTCCCCGAATATGAAATAAGAATGGACTTGGGAAGTAAAGCCTTTGATGTTAAACTGTTTCAACAGAAAATTGACAGCCTCTCCATGTTGCTCTCCAAATTGTTTTGCGATCGAAGCGCCGAAAAATATAAACGGGATCTTTTAGCGGCACAATATCGCCAAGAACGTTATTATCTTATAAATAAGAATGTTACGTTTCTCCAACTTAAGAAACTCCGCAACTTTCCAGTTTTTAATGCAGGTCAGTACAAAGGCGGACTGATTGTAAAAATGGAATACGAACGACTCAGACCTTTTGGTGACTTGGCCGCTCGGACCATCGGATACGTTTATAAATCGGGAAAAGGTAGAGGAGTAGGTGTTGAAGGAGCCTACGATTCAATTCTGTCAGGAGTGGAAGGTCGAAGACTTGAACAACGAATTTCGGGCAGTTTCTGGAAACCCGTTGGAAGCGAAATCGATATTGAACCCATTCAAGGGCACGACATTGTTACTACCATCGATGTAAATATTCAGGATGTGGCACACAATGCTCTTTTGCGTATTTTAAAACAGCACAATGCGCGTCATGGTGCCGCTGTGCTCATGGAAGTTAAAACAGGAGAAATACTAGCCATTACCAATTTGAAACGAACCTCCATTGGCAACTATGTCGAAAACTACAACTTTGCCGTAGGAGAGCGCACCGAGCCAGGATCAACCATTAAGTTGGCTTCCCTTATGATTGCCTTGGAAGACGGATATGTTTCCCCCGATGATATTATCGATACCGGCGATGGAATGACGGAGTTCCCAGGTTGGAAAATTCGAGATAGTAAAAAGGGCGGGTTTGGAAAAATAACTGTTAAGGAGGCTTTTGAAGTCAGTTCAAATATTGCCGTTACTAAAATTGTCGATAAATATTACGGAAAGCGTCCCAAGGATTTTATCGAGAAACTCTATCGAATGCACTTAAATCAACCCACAGGGGTTGATATCCAAGGGGAGCCCGTTCCCTACATTAAATATCCAGGCGATAAACATTGGACAGGAGTTTCTTTGATTCAGATGTCCTATGGATATGAACTTCAAATGACTCCGTTACAGATTCTTACCTTCTACAATGCTGTTGCTAACAATGGAGTAATGGTGCGTCCAAAACTAGTGAAGGCCATTTACAAACACGGAACGTTGGTGAAAACCTATCCCACAGAAATTATAAATCGGGGCATTGCATCACCACGAGTAATTCGCATGGCACAGGAGATGCTCGAAGGAGTTGTGGAAAATGGAACCGCCAAGAACTTGAGCCGCAACGGATATAAAATTGCCGGAAAAACGGGTACAGCACAAATTGCAAATGCCCAATATGGATATGAGTATCAAAGTCGGGTGAGTTATTTAGCCTCCTTTGTGGGGTATTTTCCCGCCAAGGATCCAAGATATTCGCTCATTGTTATTGTCAATGAACCATCGAATAGTCAATATTATGGTAATGCTGTTGCCGGTCCTGTTTTTAAAGAGATTGCCGACAAGGTGTATGCTACCCGTCCCGATATGGTTCAACCGCTAGAGGAGCGTACTGCATTGACCGAAATGTTGGTTCCCTATACCTTGTCGGGATTTAAACCCGATTTGAATTCGATTTTTGCACAATATGGGATTCCCACCGAAGATATGTCAAACGAAAACAACGATTGGGTTGTGACAACCAAGTTGACCGATAAAATTCGATTGCAAAACAGACTTTTTCCACATAATCAGGTTCCAAATGTTATTGGAATGGGGTTACGCGACGCAGTGTCGGTGTGCGAAAACGCAGGTCTAAAAGTGGTAATAGAGGGCTATGGAATTGTAACGCGTCAAAGTTTACAGCCTTTTCAGAATATCCAGGGAGGCGAAAAAATCACATTAAAACTATCCAATAACTTTTAAATAGGTATGACTAAACTTCAAAACATAATTGCAAATATCAAACCTATGGTCGTTCATGGCGAATTGGATAAGGAGATTGTATCCTTGCATATCGATTCGCGAAAATGCAAAAAAGACTCCATGTTTATTGCCATAAAAGGAACCGTTGCCAATGGTCACGACTATATTATGCAGGCATGCAAATTGGGCGCATCGGTTATTCTTTGCACGGAATTGCCCGCCGAACAGCTTCAATTGGTTACCTATATTCAGGTTGCCAATACCGCCCTCGATTTGGGTACGGTGGCTTCCACGTTTTATAACAATCCATCGCAAAACTTAAAAGTTGTTGGAATTACAGGAACAAATGGAAAAACAACAACGGCTACGTTGCTCTACGAAGTGGTTCGTTCTATGGGATATCCAGCCGGACTTTTCTCAACCGTTAAAATACTAATCAACGACATTGAATTAAAAGCAACACACACTACACCCGATGCCATTGAGCTGAATCGTATAATGGCCGAGATGGTTGACTCAGGATGCGAGTACTGTTTTATGGAGGTAAGTTCACACTCCATTGATCAAAACAGAATATGGGGATTGCAATTTTGTGGCGGCGTTTTTACAAATATCACCCAAGATCACCTCGATTATCACAAAACCA
>JAQVXQ010000157.1 GCA_028709085.1 Salinivirgaceae bacterium
TGGAAATCGACAAATGCCAAAACGGGTCAAAATCACATTCGTTTGTCCATATTTGTTGATTCCATGACCTATTATGGATCAACTTCGGTGCGTTTTTTAGCCGCAAAATCTCCAGAGTTGCTGACCTATAAAGTTAAGCAAACCTACAATCACGACCCCAAAGCCTACACGCAGGGATTGATTTTTGAAGATGGTTTTTTGTACGAAAGCACCGGACAGCATGGAGAATCCACCTTGCGCAAGGTTGATTACAAAACCGGAAAAGTGTTGCAAATGTATGATTTGGCGACTAGCGACTTTGGCGAAGGAATTGCCCGGGTTGGGGATAAAATATATATGCTAACGTGGGAGTCGAAAAAGGGATATGTGTTTGATTTAAAAACGTTTAACGTAGAGTTGGAGTTTCCATTAACCTCCGATGGGTGGGGATTGACCTACGATGGTCAATATTTAATCCGAAGCGACGGTTCAAATACGCTTTATTTTATTGATCCTGAATACCTTACCGAAGTTAAAACTCTCGAGGTACACGATCATAAAGCCCAAGTTTCGCGATTAAACGAACTCGAATATTACGATGGCAAAATCTGGGCGAATGTGTATGGCGAGGATTATATTGTGACCATAGACCCAAAAACCGGAGCCGTCATTGAAAAGATCGATTTTTCAAACCTTTTGACCAACGAAGAACGCCGAAAATATCGGGTTGATGTATTGAACGGAATCGCATGGAGCAACGATACTCATCAACTTTTTGTTACTGGAAAACTTTGGCCCACGTTGTTTGAAGTGGAATTAATAAAACAGAATTAACCAAATTAATAGATCCCAATTATGAGTTTATTTATTAGAACACTTGCCGTTTCTATCCTTGTTTTAATGAGTTATTCTTGCCAAAGCCAAGAAAGTGTTGATCGTAAAATTATGTTAAAGGTAACAGGAAACGTTGTTTCGAATGTAGCTCTTTTCCCGTTAACGGGTAACAATACACAGAAGCCAATAAAGGCGGTGGAGCAAGCTAAACCAGGCGACGTAATTGAATTTGTGATCGACAAAGGATCAATTCCATCCGATTTTCAGCTGTTTTTCGAATTTAGAAATCCCTCCAATGGACAGCCTGCCCGAACCGAACGCCGTGTTTTTATAAATAAACAAAATGTAGAAGTACAGGTTAACCCCATGTATGCTTCCGTGGACGATAGCGTTCACTTTGCTGTAAACGATATGGAGAACAATCAGTTTTTGAGTTTTATGGCTCAAAATAATCATACACGTGAAATGTTGGGGGTACTTCAAATGGTTTTGTCAAAATACGACAGTCCTGACAGCAAATTTTATAAAGAGGCTTTAAAAGAATATACCAGTAAACATAAAGAGCACACTGAGTGGATCAAAAAACAGACAAAAGAGCACAGCAAATTATTGATTAGTCATACATTTCGATTCCAATATATTCCCCAAATTAATTGGACTTTGGACGAGGAGATGCGGAAACAGAGCATGCTGGATGATTACATGGCTTTGGCCGACTTTAATGATATTCAGGTTCTCCAATTGTCGGATTATCGAAAGTGGCTCGATTCCTATGTGAATCTCCATTTTGGAAAAGGCTACAACGCTCAGCAAGTTGATTCAGCCTTGACTACCGCTGGCAAGCGAATGATTGAGATGGCTAAAAGCGGCGATCCTAAATTGTATGGACACATGGTCGATTATTTTTTCGAAGGTTTCGAAAGCATGGATCTTCAAGGGGGAATCAGGATGTTAAATCCCTATGTGAACGACCCAAAATGCCTTGCCACCAAAAAAACTATGATACAACGTCGACTCCAAGGATTGAATACCCTTTATGTGGGAGCCGTAGTTCCTGATTTTGAGATTGTTGATTCCAATGAGCAACCATTGAAGTTCAGTAAATTTAGCTCCAACAAACCCTACAAAATGCTCATGTTTTGGAGTGCCGATTGCGAATATTGCAAGCAATTTACAGATCAGCTCTACCCATTTTACACAAACAGTAAGGCAAATGAATCGTTTGATGTACTGGCATTGAGCCTCGATGATACGGAGACTGAAATCCCAATGTGGCAAAAATCCGTATCCGACTTGCCGGCATGGACACACGCCAGAGCCAAGGGCGGACTTTTAAGTGCCGAGGCGCAAGCCTATTTTGTGGTGGCAACTCCCGTTATTTTAATCGTCGATTCTAAAACCAACAAAATAGTGTCGATCCCCCAAACAGCACGCGATGTAGCTCTGTTTTTTAAGGAATAGGGTTCATTATCAAACCGCCAGTGAAAAACTAACGACAACAGAATCCGAAGATAACCATCTTAGGTTTTTCCATTAGAGTATCAGTTTTTTACGCAATATTATCTGTTTTAGGGCATGTTTTCTAAATTTGGAGAACCTTAAAATGCTGTTTTCTATACAGTTGTCTCTATAATTAAGAACAATCAACATTCAAATATTGTTAATAAGAATGGATGAGATGTTGTCTTAAAACCCCATCATTTCATCCTAAAAGACTATCTTTGCAGGTAAAAACTTTTTATATGGATTTTGAATCAAACTTTTGGGAAGACGAGCAACATGGTTTAATAAACCGGTTCGAGGATATGCTCAAAGAGGAACGAATGGAATATTTTGATGTAAACGAATTTGTTGATATAATTGACTATTACTTAGACTTTTTTCAAAACTCACAAGCGGTTAATGCCATTGATTTAGCACTCAAGTTTCATCCTTCGTCAGCGGAGATTTTAGTTAAAAAAGCACAAGCATTGCTTTTGAAAAGCGATTTGAATAAAGCGGCCGAAGTGTTGCGTGCAGCACAAAGTCTCGATGAGTCGAATGCTGAAATATATGTTTATTGGGGCGCATATTTTCTGAAACGAGGTCAAATCAGAGAGGCGAAAAAAAGTTTCTCCGAAGCAATCTCAAAAAGTGACAAAGAGAGTTTAGTTGACATTTATTATTTGATATCGCGAGCCTACAGAATGGAAAGTATGTTCGACGAAACCATTCGGTATCTAATCGATATTTATAAACTAGAGCCAGATAATACCGATGTGATGTTTGAATTGGCGAGTACCTATCGTGAAATCGAAGATTACGAGGAAGAGATAAATTTATACGATGAGGCGCTTGACAAAGATCCTTTTGAAGAGCTGGTTTGGTATCAGAAAGGAAATGCCCATTGGGAATTGGGGCAAATAGTCGAAGCCGTTGATGCCTTTGAGTTTTCAATTGCAATTGACCCTCAATTCACTTTGCCTGTGGTCGATTTGGCAGATTTGTACATCGATCAAGGAATGTATCAAAAAGCCATCGATGTTTTACTCTATTATTTGGTGTTTGATACCGAAATGGTTACTATATATTGCTTTTTGGCAGAATGCTATATGAAGCTGGGAAATTATGATAAGTCCATTGAAACATACGAAAAAGCGTTGGTAATTGATTCCGAATATAGCCCCGTTTGGTTTGGAATCGGCGAAGTTTATTTTAATGAGCAACAGTATCATGAAAGTTACTTGTATATACGAAAGGCATTGAAAATCAACCCTGAAAAAGGAATTTATTGGCGACATTTAGGGGTTGTGCAGATGGAGTTAGGTTTCGAGAGACATGCATTGCGTTCCTTTGAAAGAGCAACTAATTATGCTCCAAACGACAAGGAGTCGTGGCTTCTTCGATTTGTATCCTGCTATTTCGGACAAGGCATTGATTCAGCGTATAAGGTTGTTTGTCAGGCCATTGAGCTATTTCAGTCCGAAGCTGAGTTTTACTTCTATAAAACTGCATGTTTGATTGAAAAAGAGGAGATCCCAGCCGCCGAGCAAAGTTTTGTACAAGCACTAACGCTAAACAAAGAAGCATTCGATGATTTTGCCATTTTTTATCCCAAGATTTTCGCCTTCAATAATTTTAAAATATTGATTAATACTTTTATAACCCGGGATAACACAAACGAAAATGTTTCCGGCGATTTATTAACATAATAATCTTAAAACGATGACTCAAAAGACAAAATTCCATTTCCGATGTTTGAAATGCAACTACATTATAAAAGATTTTAAAGAGTGGTTTGAGCACAACCAATCCTGCCCCGTTTGTAAACATAAATTTGTTTTCACGGAGTACGAAAAGCCTAGCTCCGATGTTAAAGCATTGATCGACGACAAGAACTATACGAAACATGATCTGTGGCGATATTTTGATTTCTTGCCGCTAAACGACCGCGCAAATATTATTAGTTCCGAAGAGGGAGCCGTGCCGGTTGACAAATGGGATTTTTTGAAAGATTTTGCCAAAAAGCAATACAATGTTGATATCGATGTTTTTGCCTTTCGTAACGATTTGAATAAGGGAACGGGAACCTTTAAAGACCCTGCAGGATCAGTGGCCGCCAGTGTTCTTAAAGAGTGTGGAATTACCGAATACTGTATAGCCAGTACCGGGAATATTGCCAACGCCTACGCCCACTATTTAGCCAAAGCGGGAATTTCCATTTCTGTGTTTATTCCGCAAGATGCCCTTATGGCCAACGAAGCAGAAGTGAATAGTTATGCACAGCGTATTTATAGAGTGAAAGGCGATTATGCCGCAGCGAAAAAAATTGCCGCCGAATATAACGGAAAATATAACATTTTACTTTCAGGTGGAAACATAGATCCAATGCGTGTAGAGGCGAAAAAAACCATGGTTTTTGAGTGGATGCGATTAATGGATAAAATGCCCACTGTTTATATTCAAGCACTTAGCGGAGGTACAGGCCCAATCGCAATTGATAAAGCATATCACGATTTGAAAGGAACCGGACTTTTAGGCGAACTGCCCCGTTTTTTAATGATTCAGCCCGATCAGTGTGCTCCAATGACACAGGGATATCGAAAATCGAAAGCCAACGGATTTCCCGAAGGCTGGTTAAATGATTATCCAATCATTGAAAGCCCCATAACTGCTGTTCCTACACTAGCAACCGGAAACCCTGGAAGTTATCCAATCATTGCCGACCTGGTGCGTAAAAGCAATGGCGAAATGTTGGAGTTTGACGAAAAAGCTATTGTGGATGTGGCGCGCTTGATTGCCTACGAAACACATGTAAGTGTTGGGCCCGCAGCTTGTATTGCCATAGGTGGATTTTTTGAAGCACTGCACCACGGTAAATTAAATAATGGCGACACAGTACTAATAAACGTGGGTGAAGGTGTGCGTAGAGCTCCCAAATTGATGGAGGAGCTTATCTATACCACACAGCACATTAGCTCCATTGACGAAGTAAAACCTTTTAATCGCAGTGACTACAGAGCTAAACTGTGGGAACCCTTTTTGGAATATGATAAAATAGCCATTGAAAAAACCAGGTAAATTTCAAATTAAACTATATGCGACAATACATATTTGCTTTTTTAAAAGGCATTGCCATGGGTGCGGCAAATGTAATTCCTGGGGTTAGTGGCGGAACAATTGCATTGATAACCGGCGTTTTTGAACGACTTATCAATGCCATAAAATCGTTTGATTTAAAAGCTGTTAAATTAATCTTTAGTGGAAAAATAAAGGAGTTTGTTCAGCATACCGATTTATACTTTTTAATGGCACTCTTTCTTGGAGTTGGGATAAGTATAATCAGTTTGGCGAAATTGCTTGAAGTGCTTTTTCAAAATTACCAAGTACTGGTTTGGTCCTATTTCTTTGGATTAATTTTAGCATCGGTCTATTATGTTGGAAAAACTATTTCCCGATGGACAACCCCAGTTATCCTTCTATTTATTGCCGGATTTGCCTTAGCTGTCGCATTTACAATAATGTCGCCAGCGAAAGAAAATAACAGTATATGGTTTAATTTCATGGCTGGAATTGTGGCAGCATGTTCCATGATTTTGCCCGGATTGAGTGGCTCATTTGTACTTCTTTTAATGGGAAGTTACAGGCTGATTATGATTGAGGCGGTCAGTAATTTTGATTTTACTATATTAATACCGGTTGGAATGGGTGCTGTTGTTGGAATTATTGCCTTTAGTCATTTTTTGAGTTGGGTGTTTAAGAAATATAAGGATCAAATGATTTCACTGCTCACAGGGTTTATTTTGGGATCGTTGGCCATAATTTGGCCATGGAAAACAGTGATTGAAAAGTATCCTGATCGACATGGCGTTGAACGACCTTTAATTACTGAAAATGTGATGCCTGCAACGTATGAATCAGTAAATCAGGCGAATCCATTTATTTTTGTAGCAATTATATGTATAATTTGTGGCATTGTTTCTATTGTGGCAATTGAACTTGCTGCAAAAAAGAGTAACCAACAATAAAACTAAGCATCAATGGAAGTCCTACTTATTGAACAAACCGAATTTACTCCCATGGTTATTTTTGAACCTAATAGGAAGGTATATGAAATTACAGGACGTTCTTATTTAGAAAATCCTCAGGATTTTTTTCATGCAGTTTTGACTTATATAGAAAAGGTTTTTCCTGCAATTTCACATCCAATCGTTTTAAAGGTTACCGTTGAATATTTTAATTCTGCATCAAGTCGATATTTGCTTGCTGTTTTTCGTCTGTTAAATGATTTTCTGCTTTCTGGTCAAAAGATTTCAATTGAGTGGCATTATGTTGACGACGAAACGCTTTCAGATGGAGAGATGTATGAAGGTTTATTGAAAGTCCCTTTTAACTATGTTTTAAACGAAAGTGCTGGTGAATAAAGTTTCCAAACTATATTTAATGCAACACAGCAACTGTATTGTTTGCAACGAACCTCTTATTTATAAAAGAAAAAGTATCGTTCGGGAGTGCTATTATTGTGGTATTCAAAATAAAACCGATGTGGTGTGTGCAAACGATCATTATGTTTGCAACGAATGTTCACGGCGCGATATGTATGCAATAATTGAAACCGAATGTTTATCATACGAGGGGATTAAACCCTTTGAATTAGCGGAACGGATATTGAGTTCAAATAAGTTGCAAATGCATGGTGCTGAGCATCATTTAATTGTTCCTGCGGTTATGTTAACTGTTTATTTGAATCACCAGAAGCGAAAGTCGGAGAAGAAAGAATTGATCGAAGTGGCTCGAAATAGAGCGTTACGGTTGCATGACGGAATTTGTGCTTCGCATGGAACATGTGCTGCGGCAATGGGCGTGGGAATGTTTTTTAGTATCATACTGGATGTCAATGAGTTGCAAACGCATAATTACGCATATATTAATATGGCATCTGCCAATGTGCTGCTAAACGTGGCTCGATACGGTGGACCACGATGTTGTAAACGGAGCACATTCCTTGGAATTCTGCAAATTCGAAACCTTTTGGCCGATGACTATAATATCATCCTTCCAATTCCTGATCAAGTGAAATGCAATTATGTAGCTTTGAACAAGGAGT
>JAQVXQ010000158.1 GCA_028709085.1 Salinivirgaceae bacterium
ATAGTCATTTGTAGCATCATTCTCCCAAACCCCTGAAGTACCATCATGCTCAAAACCGTCAGTAAAAATCACCCCTTTTGAGGCAAAATCCATTGATTTCTTTGTATAGGTTACTTTTGCTGGGTTACTTGGGAATTGATCTTCCTTCTCGGAAAGCTTGCTGTTCTTCTCCATTTTATCGGAAAAGTAGTCGCCATTTATTTGAGTAAATGGGCTCACATACACAAGCTTTGCAATGTCAGCTCGCCGTTGTTGGTCATTTCTGACCACCGTTGGAGCCTTTTGCGCCATGGTCCACGTAAATGTGAACAGGAGCAAGAACGTAAAAATTAAATTCTTCTTCATTTGAATTTAGTTTAGTTAAACAATAATAGTTAATTAGATATTCAATTTAATAACAGGCAGTGCCTGTTTTTCTTAATACACGACACAAATAATATTTGTGTTCTGGTTTTTTTCTCCATAGGCATTTCCGTTTTAGTTAATTTCCAAATCTACAAAAAAAACGAGAACATAAATCAGTTTCAATTAAAAAAAGTGATTTATTCTCTGAAATTATCAATAAAACCACTCCCCTGTTATTAAAAATGTCAACTTGCTCTAACCCCAACGAAGGGATTATGAGCGCTCCTTTTATCTCAATCTTAAAGGGGTTAAATGTATAATTATGTGGTTACTGTCAACATAGCAAACATGAAAAATAGACCTGCATAAAAATCACTCGGAGTATTGTTTCATTGCTACACGCTTCATTATTAACAAACGGATAAATATAAACAATTAATTTGACAAATTCTACATTAAATGGCTATAAATTTCCACCCAATAAAGAATACGAACATAATAATATGGGCTAAGCATCTCAAATGGAATTCCAAAGTCGTATATTTCACTCTTTCAAGCCGAGAGTTTCCCTCACAATAGAATTGTGGTGTATTTTGACAAAAGCGTTTCTCTGAGTTCGGGATAAGAGTAATTTATGGATCTTGCCCCGCAAGGAGTAATTGAGTTTTATGCTCCACACAGCGTATCATCCACAAAGGCGAATTTCCAGCCATTGGGAGTATGGATGAAATAATACCCACGAGGGTTACCATAGGCGTTGGGTATATATACTGCCATAATTTCCGCCTGAGTATAGGCAATTTTCACTGGCCTGGTTTCGAAGGTTTCACTATTGACTACCTCATCAGGAATGCTCGTAATACTTATGTAATATATTACATTGATATTGCTATAAATGAGTTCACAAGGGGTTGAATCGTCATTCACATACTCAAATATTAAATCACCGATTGCTCTGGGTCTAGTCGTAAAATCATCCTCCGGAGCAAATCCAAAATCGTCGTTTCTGGTACCCAATTTTGTTGTCGTTCCTGGAGCATAGTATCGTCTTACGTCCATTTTCGAATCAATGTATTTGGCTAACGTTTTATCTTTTTCGCGGAGCAAATTATTAATGTTCTTGCCCCAATAACAATCTTTTAGGAAGCCATCAAGAAAATCAAGAAACGGATCTTCAAATCCACCGGCTGAATCATTGTCTTCGGACTCATCTACGTCAGCATCCAAAGCATCTACTTTCAATGAGTTGATTACGTGTTCTATAATATCTCTCATCCGCTCTTTCTCGGTTTCAGGATATTCAAAGCGAGTGTTAAAATAGGTTTCGCCAAAACGTAGAAGATAGTCTGTATGCAAGATATCATCCATTTTATACTCGATAATATAACGTTGACTTTCGAGTTTTTTATTGAATATACCCTCTTTTAATTTCAAATCCTCCTGATATGCTTCGTCAATTGAAAGTTGTTCCCCATCGGAATTGAAATCATTTTTGTACTCGTAATAAACAATAAATTTGATTTTCTGATTTTCCGAAACAAACTTTTGTCCATCTTGGTTTGCGGCTTCGCTTTGCGGGATCAGGAAGTTGGGATATTCAACGGTATAACCGTAGCGATCGTTATGGTAGGTTTCATATTCTATGTTGTTTTTTCTTGTGTCTCTATTTTTGGCACTTACACCACCTACCGTAAGAAGAGCGAGTGCAAAGAAGCATACTTGATTCATTGCTGTTTTCATAATAGTTGTTTTTGCGAATTATTGTGTGTAAAAAACAAAAAAAAGTAAACGGCTGAAAAACAAGCCTTAACTGGTCTTCGATTGTTATCTAGCCACATAGCTGGATACATTTTCTGCGATTTTTTGAATGGAATTTTCGTCGTTGCTTGCAATAAAAAGATTGTTTTCATAGTCGATAAAAGCCACGCTGTTGTTTTTGAGCCATATGGGGCTCTTACTACTGCCTACGTCGGTTGCTTTTAGTATTATTTGATTGGTTCCATCAGCATTGGCTATGCAGTAAGGTCCATGCGCCAAATCGCCCATCTCGACCACGGATCCGAAAAGCACTTTTGTTTCATCCGGCGAAAGTGTATAATAGGTAAAATCTGTTTCTACCCAGTAATCTTCGCTCCCTTTCGTCTTCAGTATTTCAAAATCCAGTTTGTCGGTCAAACAGACCTTTATACTATTGCGAGTGTAAAATAGATGTTGGTCAATGATTTGAAAGTATTGTTCGGCTTTATTAGAGGATAACGTTCCTGAAAGTTTCTTGATAAAGCTATAGTCATACCCTTTTTGGGTAATATTCTTATTGGCAATGGAGTAAATAGCCATGGATATAAAGTTGTAGTAATCCCATTTAAAGTTATGGCGTATAATCAGTTTTCCATTGTATAAAAAGAGTGGGCTTGTCTCGTTGTACGTTTCGGTTGTGCAGGTTTTCTTTGTGAGTTCCCAGTTGATTATCCATTCCGGCGTAATCACTGCTTTACTAAGATCTACCGATTTAAGCCACAGCATACTATCACGTTCTACGCTGTAATACATTATATTTCCTTCGGGGTCGAAGGTGAAATTAAAGATGGCATCGGGTTCTTCTGCAAATTTCACTTTTTTGTTCTCGTCAAAGCTGTGGAAATACAGTTCGCCATTCACCAAATAGGCTAAGGGGCATTGCGTATAGGCAATTTCGACAGGCTTTTCCGTAATGACTTCTGCCAAAGTTGTATCTGCAGTGTTCTTTTCGGTGTTTTTGTTTTTCTGATTGCCACCAGTGCAGGCTGCAAATATGACAAGCGTGGCTAATAAAAAGATGGATTGTTTCATTTTGTTGAGTGTTTTATGGTTTGTTATCTTGACCAGTGTTGTAAAAATAAATCTCATTATTACTCGTCAAATTTGCCAATGGACAATTTGCGTATAAAATATCGACCATTTTTCCTACAATACGTTCTGCGGAATTTGTTTCCATATTTTCACTTCCGTTATTCTCATTCGCATTATAGCAAGAGGCAAAAATGACGCGTATTGATAAAAAACAGACTGTTTTTCTCATTGTCAAAAGGGGTTTAATGTTGAATTATTACCGTTCCCATTTTTCGTTTTTCCATTTCAGAGTGAGGGTTTTGGTTGCTTCAAATGGTATTTCATGGATTTCATCGTAATCCATTAATTGATCGGCATCCATACTTACCTTTAACGCTGTTCCTTTTTGAGGCAGTTGATAATAAAGATTATAATCACCTTTGGTAAATTGCTGTTCCGCATACGTTCGGGTGTCGGGCGACAGTTGGGAAACATCAACAAAGTCAGCCAATGTGAATTTTTGATTGCCACCAAGTTTATAATTGTGGTCTTCGGTCAGCTCCTCGTTTTGATGGAAAAATACCCTTATTTCACTCCCCGATTCTGTACCACTATTTACGGCCACCAACTTGCGGCCACCTTTCAAATTCCAATAACACATTTCCCATCCAAACTGCATTCCTGCGAGACTAAGATACCCATTTTTAACATCACAAATATCAATGGGCGTTGGCGAAATGTCGGAAGCCTTTTCTTCACCAATATGGTCGAGTAGCCTCTTTCGATTGGCTATACTCATTCCTTCCATGGGGAATGCATCATCGGGCAGAAGCAAAAAAACCTCTTTAATATTCACAACGGATACTTGTTCCAAAGTGATCAAGGTTTTGGCAGTGTTTTTTTTATGTCCCTCCCCTTTACAAACAATAAACAAGGCAAAAAGGGTGATCAAATAAATTTTTATTTTTTTCTTTTTCATCAAGATCCAGCATTAAAATTTATTGTTTTAACCAATCCATTCGCATCCAATAAAACAACCAATGAGAATATTTCCCAATTCATCACCACGGTTTTATCCCCATTATCACTTTCGTAGATATTATCTTCGGTTAAATTGAATTTTTTCATTAGAAAATCCGTGTCGCAATTTTTGTCTCCACAAATGATCCATCCAAACTGCCTTCCTGTCTTGTTCACGGTGGCGTGAATCATACGTTCCTCATCAAAAATTAGCTTAATGCCCTCAAACTCCATCGTTGTAGTAGTTACACTATAATCTTCGTCTATATAGCCAGAAACTTCCAAGGGGCCATTTTCTGTCGATTCAGATTGTGGTTTCCCCAGTAGACGTTTGGCATCATCGGGATTGGCTCCTAACTGCAGTTTAGCAAGTGTGATGTTTTGCAAAAAAGGAAGATTTATTGCACCTCCCTGTACGTTGATCTCCATTGTTTCGATATAGTCTATCAAAAACACATCGCCGGATGGGACGAGTATGAGCGCATTGAAAAAAGCGTTCTCCGCATCATAGTTGATAAGTGCAGAGTAGTAGGAACCAAAAAGATGGGTTATGGTCACATTTTCTAATTTAGTGCCAGCTTCTATGCCATTTCCCCGGCCGAAAGGTGCCCAGACTTCGTTGCCCAAAGGATAAATCGCTTTCCATTTGTTTTTGTACTCATTTTCAGCATTCATCTGATCTTGTTCTGTTTCAAAGTCGGGATATTCAAACATTGCGAGTTCGTGGTTATAAAACTCAAGATACCGTTTGGTAAATACTTTTTCTTCGTCAGGAAAGATGTATTCGTTGTCATTGGGGTTTTGAAAGATGCTTCTTAGCCATTTTTCGCCCGAAAGAGTTTGTTGTACATCGATTGATTCTTTCACAGAATCGGAACTTTTCCCCTCTTTATTACTAGGAGTTTGCATGCAGCTTATTGGAGTCGTAAACAAAAGCAACCAGCCGAGCAGTGTTATTAAAAAAAGTGTTGTTTTTTTTATTGCTATTTTCATCGGTGTATCATTTTTGGGGTCCTAGTCGATTGGAATTTTCTTCGAAACCCTTGCTGTTCCAGTAAAAATCAATATGCTAATTAATTCTTCAACGCACCATTTTAACCCGTTTTACTCCTCTGTAACTTGGGATGGTTTTCAATGTTTTCAAATAATCAATGGTAACTTCTGCACTGGTACGAAACAAGCTTTGTCCCGGGTCTTTGTGGTCATACTTGTAAACCGCAGCCATATAATGGTTCAATACTACGGAATAGGTTTTATCCATTACAAAGGGTTTACCATTGGTTGTTAAAAGCTCCACCTTATTGAGACTTCCATCAGGGTTAAACAAGTATCGTGTGGTCATTCCCGAAGGATAAAGAGATGAATAGTCCCCAAAATTATAGGCAGAGAGCAATAGATTTCGGATTTCATGTCCGGTGAGATTAATCCGCACCACTTCGTTACCAAACGGATCCATTTCATAGACATCTCGGGTACGTACAGGACCTTTGGCAAGTTTTGACACACGCACTCCGCCAGGATTAATAAAGGCAAGGTCTGTTCCCGAAACCACACGGATGGCATCGGTCATTAGGTATCCTACTTCTTCACTGGTTAAGAAATCGTCTTCGGCAATGGCAATAATTTCGGTTAATGCTGGATTAATATTGTAGGCATCCACCATTTCCTGAATATCGGCACGACGGTTTCCCTCCTTACCTACCGTGAGCAACTGCATTTCTCGGTTTAACTTGCCTTCGGGAGTTACGGTAAGGCGTATAAGTGTTGCATAATAAAGCCTACTTCCGGCTTGAGTAATCATAATTCCATTATGAATTTGATCTTTCTCGATTTTAGTGTGAGAATGTCCTCCAATGATTAAATCTACGCTTTCTGCCGCCATCTGCATGGCTATTTTAACATCTTCTTCAAATCCCATATGATTGAGCATAATAAACACATCGCAACTATCTTTTAAGAAGAGATAATCCTGAGCCGTTTTAAAGGGATCTTTAAACGCAAATCCGATCACATTGTCAGGATGCGAGTCCGGTATTCCATTCTTATTTATATTCAAAAGAGAAACAAAGGCTATTTGAAGATTGTTGGGTGTCCTTACTATCTTGTAGGGTTTAATTTTAAAATTGGCCTCCTTCGGAAGCACCATGTTCGCACTAATAAAATCAAATTCAGCTTTATGCGAAATGTCTTCAAACCCCGTAAGGCGAGAATCAAATTCATGGTTTCCAACGGCCGAGAGGTCGAATTTTATCGCATTCATCAATTCAATAATGGGCATTCCTTTTTCAGAATATTGATCGTTTGCAGGATTTCCCGTTTGATTATCGCCCCCCGAAACAAGTAATAAATCAGGATAAATAGAACGCAAACTGTCAACCATAAAGGCAAATCGTGGGAAATTATCCAGAGCTGCATGCATGTCGTTCACGGCAAGAATTTCGATGGTTTTTATTTCAGATTGTTCTGTTTCTTTTCCCTTTTGATTTGTATTACAACCCATTAATAGGGATATGCCAAGCAAAGCAATGATATGGATTACTTTTGGTGTCGTTACAATTGTCTTCAAATTTCCTTTGTTTCTAATGTTTATATACAAATGATTTCCTTCGCTTAGTTCGCCATTAAGCTCAACGCTATTGCCATAAGCGTCGGTAACAACTGGTAGCTTATTGGGCAGTTTTTCGTTGCGCTGCGCAAAATAGGCACGAACTACGTCTAACACCTTAGCCCCGTTATATATTGATATCTCTTCATCGTCGATATATAATTTCATATTCCTAATTTGAAGGTTAAGTGTTATGTTGTTAAACGATTTGCATGCAATATACATCTAAAATTTAAAAGCACTAAATTTCGGGTATATTTTCAGCGTTGCCGGAATCAATCGTATTGCATTGGAAAGTAGGGCTAGAGCTTTTCTATATTTCCTTATTCAATTCCATATTCCTTTGCTATTTTAGGGTATTTGTCAAGCATGGTATTCATTTCATGAAACACATGGGTGTAAATTGCTAATGTTTCATTGACAAATTGTTCTTTCGTTAATTTCTTCATGGCGTTCATGTCTTTAAATTTTTGTTGTGAATTTCTGCAACTATATTCACATATGATTTCGCCTACTATTGCAATATAAATACTTATTAATTAGTCTTTACAAGAAAACGCCAATTAC
>JAQVXQ010000159.1 GCA_028709085.1 Salinivirgaceae bacterium
TTGGAGGATGTTCTTTTTGTGCAATTTCGGCGCATCAGGGGAAATATATTAGCAGTCGATCGCCAAAATCCATTTTGAAGGAGTTGGATAAGGTTGTGGAAATGCCTGATTTTAAGGGAAATGTGAGCGATTTGGGAGGTCCATCTGCAAATATGTATATGATGCAGGGAATCGATCAAGAAATATGTAACAAATGCAGCCGTAGTTCGTGCCTATTTCCCTCGATCTGCAACAATTTAAACTACAACCATACAAATTTGTTGAATTTGTATCGAGAGGCCGAAAAGGTAAAAGGAGTAAAGCGTATTTTTATTGGCAGTGGAATCCGATACGACATGTTATATAAGGATAATCGATTCACAAAGGATGGTGCCGAATATGCTCGACACGTGATTAAAAACAATGTGAGTGGACGACTAAAGGTGGCTCCTGAACATACCGAACCTCATATTTTAAAGTTGATGCGCAAACCCTCCATTACACTTTATAATGACTTTCAGAAGTTTTTCATGGACGAAAATCAAAAAATAGGCAAAAAACAACAACTTATTCCCTATTTTATCTCTAGCCATCCGGGATGCACCATTGAGGATATGTTTAATCTCCACGGCGAAACATCTAAAAATAATATCCAAACGGAACAAATTCAGGATTTTACGCCCACGCCAATGACATTGGCAACCGTCATGTTTTATAGTGGAATCAATCCATACACCGGCGAAAGTTTATATGTAGCCCATGATTTGGACGAAAAACGGGTACAAAAAGGATTTTTCTTTATCAATGATTTTAAAAAGCGATCCGAAATTCAACAATATTTACGAAAAACGAGGAAAACCGATATTTTAAAGCAATTAAATAGAAATATATCAATGGGGCAGAATAAAAAACATCGGAAATAATATGGATAAATTGCATGAAAATTACACTCTTAAAAATAAGAATTCTTTTGGTGTTGAAGGAGCAGCAGAATATTTTTACGAATTTGAAACCAATGAAGAGATCTCTGATTTTGTAAAACAGAAACTCAATGATTTTAAATCGGTTAAAATTCTAGGATCGGGCTGTAATATCCTGTTAACCAATAATGTGAAAGGGGTTGTGATCCAATCTCAAAATCAATCCATTGAGGTGGTTGATGATCTTCTGGATTATGCAATTTTAAAGGTCGGAGCAGCACTCGATTGGGACACTTTTGTTGCTCATACGCTAGATCAAAAATTATATGGACTCGAAAATTTATCGTTAATTCCAAGCAGTGTTGGAGCCACTCCTGTGCAGAATATTGGTGCTTATGGTGTTGAGGTGAAGGATTTTATTGATCATGTCGAGGTAATCAATTTTACAACAGGGGAGATTTACCAGATCTCGAACAGCGCATGTAATTTTGGATATCGAGACAGTATTTTTAAAGACGAAGCGAATGCGAATTTAATGATTCTTTATGTCTTTTTTAAACTGGCAAAAACATTTACTCCAAATCTGACCTATCAAGCATTGAACAATGCATTTACGAGTCTCAAAAATTGTACAGCATCCCAAGTTCGCGAGAAAGTAATAGAAATACGAAATAGTAAATTGCCCGATCATAAGAAAATTGGAAATGCGGGAAGCTTTTTTAAAAATCCAATTGTGGAATGGAGCTTTGCTCAAGAGATAATGAATCAATACAAGAATATTCCCCATTGGGAAGTTGCGCCCGATAAAATCAAATTTTCGGCTGCTTGGTTAATCGATCAATGTGGTTTTAAGGGATATGTGACTGAGAAGGGTGCGGGTGTGTATAAAGATCAAGCCTTGGTTTTGATAAATGCTGGGAATGCTAAAGGTAGTGATATCATGGAGCTTGCATTATTTATTTCAAAAATGGTATATGGCAAATTCAGAATCGAACTTAAACCGGAAGTGAATTTGTGGTAAGAAAAAAGGCTCATCTGGAAATGAGCCTTTTTTATGTATTGTGATGATATTCAGTATTCTAGTGTCCAAAAATCCACATTAAGTTATTGTAATATCCCCAACCTGCCGCATTGTTTTCAACGGCTACTGATGCTATGGAAGAGGCAGCTTCTAATCTAGCTTTGGCAATCTCTGTTTCGCTGTTAAGTTTCTTTTCTTGCAAGTCAAAAGTGCGGTCTTCTTTAACAATTTTTCTATCCCATTCCCGCTTTTGGTCAGCAGTAACTTTTGTTTGAATCTCTTTTTGTAGTTTTTCAGCTTCGGGATAACAATCGCAGGAAGCGGATACTTGTGAAAGATGCTCGGCGGCTAGAATTGGATCTAATGAAGCCCAAGCTCCCTTTGCTGCTCCAAGAGCTTGATAACACTCCTCTTGCTCAATTTTCTTATACAGTGCCGATGCTTCTTCATAGCATTTGCTATCGGGTAAAATTTCAGCCAAATGTTTTAAAGCGTTGTCATAATCTTTTTGACCCCAAAATGCTTTTGCCTTGGTTACATCTTCCATACATTTAAGATCAAGGTGCTGCTGATAAATCGTTGGAACCATGGTCATTGCTTTATCGTAACACTCCTTGCATATTGATGGAACCGATGTTAAGATATAAAGTGCATGTTCATAAGCACGCATATCTGCTTTAGCTTGGGCATCTTTAAGGATAAAATCACACTGAGAATTATAATATTCTACAATTTTCTCTTTCCCTTGTTCAATCATTGCTCTAATTGACGGATTGAGAGGTGCAATCCGACCTACTGCCGACATATACGCTTTTGTTTCATTATCTCCAACTCCTTTTACATCTATCGAAGTAGAAGCAAATAAAGTTTGGGCAACCACGTCAGCAATGTAGAATGTTACGCTCAATGTCAACGCTGTTTTAGCAGGAGTGGTTGGGGTTATTTCCTTTGTTAAAACGTCAATATTCGCCGTTATAACAAATCGAGGATTTGTAGCTGAGCCCGACAATCCGTTCTTTGCAGCAACGAGTGAAAGTTTGTTTGTCAGCAATTTTCGTGCTGCCGCAGGAATATTATCAAGTTCATCGGGAACAATTGGAGTTAGGGATATCCGAGCTAAATCGTCCGATTTTCCCAATTGATTTTGTGCGCTTGCAAAGACCGACAATCCCATCAGTAATACAGTAGCAAATATTAGTTTTTTCATAGTATTATTTTTTTATTTGATTCCAAGAAGCAAAACTATGCTTAAATAACATTATTTCAAATTACTTAAGCATAGCTCTCGCTTTTGATATTATTTCTCTCCTAAAATTAACCATGCTTCACCTAACCCACGCATATATAGCTTAGATTCAATCATAAATGGGTCGTCTTTTAGATATTTCTGTAAGTCTCGAATCCACCCACGCGCATCAACAGCACGGCCTTTTTCGTTTAGCATTGGAATGCGAACCTGCTCGAATTGCATGAAATTTTCAGTCGCATCTTGTGTGTTATAGCGTCCATTTACGGCATGATCGGCCATCCAGTTTTCAATGTGTTCTGAAAGTTCGTCGTCATTGTACTCTGATTCAAGATCAAAGTCCATATTTTGAAACATTTTGATTCGTATTTTCACTTCGCGTCCTTTTTCAAATGCATCTTCAAAGAACGACATTAAACGACCGTTAAATTCGTCCATATATGCCAAAACGGCTTCTTCTAAAAGAATTTCAGTCTGAGCAGCTGATGATGGTTGACCTGCACCAGCAGCACTAGCAACGTTTTTTGAGGTGTACGCATCCAATCCGTTAAGAATAAAAGAGACATATTTCTTTGGTCCTACTTTTTTAACTTCAAAAGACAGATCCATAATGATATCAGACTTAGCAGTACGCTTCAATGCATCAATAGGCGATTCTGCAATGCCAGAGCCCGAGCTTTTGCTTTCCAACATACTCATTTCAGCACTTTGGGTAGCGAGGTTTTTAAGTTCTTGTTCCAAATCTTTGAGAGGAAATCCACGGTCAGCCATGATCCCACTCATTTTTGAAATAATTAGTTTTAGTTCAAGATCATTTTGTAAAGCGGCCTTATAGTCGGGAAGAGTAATTTTGCTTCCCATATTATCATACTCCATGGCGTATCCACGTGAAATACAATATTGATCCGAAGGAACAACCATAATGGTTGGTTTTTTTGCTTGTCCAAATAGGGATATGGCTACAAGCGTAATGGCGATGGTTGAAATAATTTTTCTCATATTAGTTTCATTTTCAGTTATTAAAAGTTAATACGTTCAACCTGCATAGTAGAGGTTGTCTTTTTAAGATTTAAAATCCGGAATCAAGTTTACGAATTACGCCACTCTCTTCCAGATATTTACGTAAAGCAACAAAGTTGATTGATACAGCAACGGCTACCTTATATCCTTTTTTCATTTTAACACTATCGGATCCACCAGCTGAAGCATCGGTACTTAAATTTACAAATTGAAGATATTTACCACCATCTTTGAAAAACTCATCGAAGAATGCTTGGTGTTTAACCTCTGCATTTATGTCTGTAGTCAAAGCTGGGGTAGGGGCGGCACCGCCACCTGCTGGAATACCTTTGAAAATAGCTGCGGAAATAGCATTGCGTTTTGCTTCGATTGCTGCACCTTCTGCTTTTTTTGCATATCCCCAAACTTTAAAAAGTTTGGTTCCATCGTTTCCAACTCCTAGAGTTTGAATCTCGACATTATACTGACTACCGTAATATGCTTTTAACTCTTTACGGCTTTGTGCGTTTACACTAACAATTAATGCTAACATAAAAACGGTTGCAAGTTGAATTGTCTTTTTCATGTTGTTTTGGTATGAAATTGGGTTTATTTTTTTATTTGGTAATTATTATATTAACATAATAAAAGAAGAGAGTTTTAGAAAACTCATTGAATTGTATTTCCTTGGTTTCCTAAAATTCCTTTGTATCGTTGTTTTAAAATCCCTCATCAAGTTTTTTTGCTATGTTGCTATCTTCGAGGTATTTGCGTAATGCATCGAATTTCACAGCTACCGAAGCACCAACTTTATAGCCTTTTCCAACTTTTAAACGGTCATTTCCTGATGGCATACCTACGTTCTTAGAAACTACATATTGAGCCCATTTTCCATCATCTTTGAAAAACTCATCAAAAAATGCTTTATGTTCTGTGTCAGCATTTGGATTTCTAACAATTGCTCCAACCATTCCTGAGCCTCCGCCAGCAGGGAATCCTTTAAATATGGCAGCTGATACAGCATTGCGTTTTGCATACATAAATGCAAGCTCGGGATTCTTTGCAAAAGCCCATGCTTTTATCATTTTTGTACCGTCTTTCCCAACGCTTATAATTTGGGATTCAATATTATGATTACTTCCATAGGTAATCATTAATTCTTTTTTTGCGGCACAACCTGCCATTCCATAAGCAAGTGTTGCAATTGTAATAAATTGTATTAATCGTTTCATTTTTGTGTTGTTTTTTAAATTGTATTTTTGAAAAGTATCTGCAATTCCATAAACTACATGGAAGCCATTACATTATTTAACCTGACGTATTAACATTCCTGCCATAATCTTTTTGCTTCCTTTAAATGCTGTTCCGTTAACCTCAATTTGCAGACTATCCTCAGTTTTTTCAACAGCCAAAGAGTACCGATTGTCCCAAATTTGCTTCTTGTTAACCTTTATCTGACCTACTGTAGCATATTTTGTTAATCCAGTTTTTTTATCAACAACCATTTCCAGTACTTCGAATTTATCACCAGATTCAACGCCTTCTTTCATGCCAATTTTAGCAACAATGGGATTTGTTGATACAATAGGAGTTTTAGTTTTAAATACGTCGTATGCTTTCTGCAATTTAACGTATGTTCGGTCAATATTCCGAATTGTGGCAACTTCAATAATCTCTTCTTTTGATTTACCTGCACCAAGCAACACCAATGATTTCGACTTTTCAAAACCAATAAAATTGAGTTTGAAAATATCGGTAGTTTCAAATAAGTGTTTTCGTTCTTCACTAATGTTGGATTCATCCATCCACATGTTTTCGTAAAAATTGTTGGCCAAATCGTCGTTCCATTCTAACTGGTAAAGGTAAGATACAGTCCAAACTGAATATCCATCTTTGGCAAGATTATAAGCAATGTTAGCTGCGTTCACTGTAAGATTTTGGGCAAGTTCATTTTTTATTTGGCTGGCTGTAACATATGCTATGTCTCTAATAGCCCTTGCAATGGGTTCGTTTTTAACGAATCGCATACGATTAATAACAACAAAAGTGTTTTTAATAAGTTCTTCACCTGCATCCTGAAGTATCGACATACCGCGAATAGAACCACTGGCAAGTTGCACGCTCATGGCTGAGGCATCGTATGAGCCTCGTTCGTGAATCAAGCTCATGTCGAAGGTTCCGTCTGCTTTACGGTTAAACCATTTAGCTACCATTCCTTTTGCTATATTCTTTTCTTTCAGGAATCTTTCAGATGCAGCAATGTATTTCTCATCTTTTTTACGACCTTTTTTCTCATCACCCTCATCACCCTCATCGCCGAGTTCAGCCAACTCTTCGGGAGAAAGACTTACATAATCCTTAAACCTAAAGTTTACTTCATTTAATCGATGGTCGTTGTATTTTTCGGGGAATGGGGCTTTGGTATATGACTCCATTACCAATCTTTGTAACTCAACCTCGTCTTGTTCCTTAAATACAGGATCCGTTTCCAATAAGATGGGATACAATGAACTACGGCGATACGTCGGCTCAGGTTGATCGCTTGTGATTTGTTGTAGAGTACTTGCAGAGACTTCCTTGGTATTGGTTTGAGGAGTCAAAACAGAAACGTTTGAATAAGAAATGGATTGATTGTCCGTTATTTTGTCCGTATGACAAAATGCCTCCTCATTATTACCTACTTGAAAAGTAAGAGTTGGGTTTTGTGCAATAATGGTTAGATTTAAAAGCAGTAGGATTTGTAAAATTAATAGATGTTTCATCATTTTGCAATTTAGGTTAAACAGAATTAGATTGTAATTTTGGTAAACGAATATACGATTTTATTTCGATTGGTAATTTTTTACATTATAAATGTTGTACTATCCTTACAAAATTGGAGAAAAATAATTTCCAATCATCAAAGTTGGTCTATACTTAACATCTTTTTAACAGCATTTATGCGCTTATTATGTCTAACATATACGATAAAAACTGAGTATTAAATTACACTTAAATTTCTAAAATAAAAGATGCATCTGTCAGATAAAATGCTTATATTTAATGTGTTAATGCAAACATAACACTCACCCAACAGATGCAAAGCAAAGTTAAGAAAACCATCGAATTTAAAGCT
>JAQVXQ010000160.1 GCA_028709085.1 Salinivirgaceae bacterium
ATAGTGACCCACAATACCACATTCACCTGATGCTGAAACTGGAGGAATGTTTGCTTGAGGAACGCGCGTCCAGGTTGCTCCAGCATTGGAAGTTGTATATAATTCAAAATAACCACCTTCGGGGTCTCCTTGAACAAAACCGTTGTTTTCGTCGAAAAAGTGAACAACATTAAAGAAACTGTTTGCGCCTGCACCTGAAAGAACAGATTCCCAGCTTAAACCACGGTTTGTAGTTTTAATAATTTTATTTCCTGTGCCTGTTCCGTATGCAGCAACATATGCAGTGTTTGCATCAATACCATGAATCATGGAAAAGGCTGTTCCGAATGCAGCTTGACCAGAAACCCAACTTGCACCACCATCGGTAGTTACAGAAAAGACTCTATAGTTGGCTTGTCCTCCACTACCATCGCGTCCCATAGCCCATGCTACGCTTTCGTCAACGGCTGAAATATATCCGGGATAGGTCGATTCGATAGGAAAGTTAGTATATTTTTTTACCCAAAGCATTTGTTCCTCTCCTGCTACTGATGGTTTAATGTGTATAACGGCAGCGTTTCCGGTGTTGAAACTACCGTTGCTTGTATTTAATGCACCCATGGTAAAGTAGCCATTGGCTGAACCATCCCAACCCCAGTTAAAATAGAACTTGTCGGCATCGTTGTATCCTAAACATAAAAATGCGTGACCACCATCATTACCACTACCTGAATAATAAATAGGACGTGCATCATTTAATTCTCCTTTTAAAAGTGTAATCCATTCAGCATCTGAATATTTACTTTTATCTACATATTGGATTCCTTGGTCATATTTAAAGTAGTTGGCCATTACATACGGAACATCTGGACTAAAAGCTCCTGATGCAGAAGGACCATAGTTCATGTCAACAGCAACTCCCAGATGATATCCTAGCGTAGCAGCTCCGGTAGATCCAGTATTTGTTGGCATAGCGGCATAATTGTAAGTTGTGGACGAAAAAAATGCCGATTGAGTTCCATAGGTTGGGTGAGTGTATTTATGCCATCCTTCTCCAGTGGCAGGGAATTCATAATGACGCATTATCATTGCCATAGCTGTTGCTACACAACCCACAGGTGTTCCTGTTGGGCAATACGTGTCATAACCTGAACCTTGTCCCCATGTAATGTTGAAAATAGGAGTTACCGCTTTTGCACTTTTAGGAAAATTGTTTTCTAAAATAGCATCCCACTCTTTGCGAGTTTCCGTATTTGATAGTTTTTTAGATACAATTTCCGCAATGTTGTTGTCATACTGACTTAACCAAAATTGAATGTTTGGATTTAAATTGTTAACATCCATTTCGCTGTCATGGGAGTAACCCAATACAGGAACAACTGCATCGTCGGCCGATACAATTACAAATCCTCCTGCATTGAAGGTAAACGTGTAATAGGTTGCTAATCCCTTGTTGTCGTTGGTGTAAACAGCTTTTACGCTGTAATCGCTATTGCTGGCTGGAGCATAGTTGCGATATTGGTTTTGAGCAATTTTCTTTGCTGTTTGTACGTCAACCGGTTCTGCCGAAGCAAATCCAATTGCTAGCATTACAATTGTCAAAAGAGATAGTAGTTTTTTCATAGCCTTTGTTTTAGTTAAAATAAGTGTTTTAGTTTATTTATCTCCAAATTTACTATTTGATATTAAGAAATGAAAACTTTTGCCCCTGTTTTTTAATGATTGAGATATATTAGTGTGGTTTTTTAGAATGAATGAATAAGGGTAAAAACACTTATAAAGTTACCACTTAAATCGATTAAAATGTCAAAAATTGAACACAATAATTTAAAATGGTGCAGCATTGCATTTTCGTGATTCCTGTTTGTAAAGGTCAATCGCATTCGTGTTATCTCTTGTTTTGAAAATCAAAAAACGGAATCCTTTGATGGAAAAAGTGTTGCGCAGCGGATAAATAACCCGACAATAGAACGTTTTATTACAATACAATGATTATTTTTGTGGGCATTAGGGTAAATCTCTTTTTAGTGATTTAAAATCTAATATTTAGACCATTGTAAATATATTACAGACGAAACAAAATGAAAAATCGATATATTGTACAACTTGATGGGTTGCGTTTTTATGCCGTTTTAATGGTTATGATTGCTCATTGGCTTCAGTGGCAATGGACGAATCCCATTTTAACTAAAATCCCATTTGTACATGGAGTAACCTTGTTTTTTGTGTTAAGTGGGTTTTTAATAACACGCATTCTGCTGGAGAATAGGGACACATACAACAAAAATAGGTTGAACAAAAGCCATTTAGTAAAGCGTTTCTATATCCGTCGGTTTTTTCGAATTTTTCCACTTTACTATCTGTTGATTTTTATTCTATTTATTTTTAATTATCAAAATTCCAGAGAGTTATTTCCTTGGTTGGTAACCTATACCTCGAATATTTATCAATCAATCCACAATGTTTATATCGGCGATTTTAATCATTTCTGGTCCTTAGCCGTTGAGGAACAATTTTATCTTTTTTGGCCATTTGTTATTTTATTCATAAAGCCCAATCGGACTTTTGCTGTAATTGTAGGATCTATTATTTTGGCTCTTCTTACTCGGATATACTTGCATTTTTATGTTGGACATTGGATGGCCACATCCTACTTTACATTAAGTTGCATGCATGCGCTGGGATTGGGAGCTTTTCTGGCCTTCTTGAAATTATATAAGCCTAACGTTATTAAGACCTTGTCAAAACCGTGGTTGCTCTATTTGACGTTATTTGCGTATGTGGGTTCTCTAATATTGCAAAACAAACTGAATTTAGCTTGGTATAAGGAGCTATTCGATGCTTTTTTCTTTGCCATATTAGCCATGTTTATCATTCTTAGGGCATCAGAAAATGGATTTAAAGGGATTTTAAAATGGGCATTAGAAAATAAATTCGTTGTCTATTCGGGGAAAATCTCCTATGGTTTATATGTTTTTCATCTATTTATTCCCAATTTATTCTACTTTATCGCTCCTAGAATTGGGTTATCGATCTCCAACAAATACACCTTTTTTGTTGTGGCATATTTTTTAACGTTTTTGGTGGCACACATATCGTGGAAGCTTGTTGAATCACCCATTAATAGGCTAAAAAATAGAGTTCCCTATGTGAAATAATCTGTTGAAAAGAGTAGCTCCAGATTATTTCGCTACGGTCGGAATGATGGAGCGAATAACAGTAAACTAATCTGTTTTACGAAAAATAAATGTACCAGATTTAGGTTCATTGAATTTGACACCTTAAATTATGAAATTTGCCATCTTTGGTAAACCAATATCAACAAATATTATTGAGTGAATTATGCAAATAGAACTTATTAAATCAATTGATTTTCAGACAAAAAAGTGGACAGGAGGCACCACCACCGAGCTGTTTATTTATCCTGAAGGATCGACCTATGCCAATCGAGATTTTAAATTCCGAATTAGCACGGCCACCATCGAAGTGGAAGAGTCGGTGTTTACAAGCTTGCCCGGTTTTCAGCGTACGATTCTAATTTTGGATGGAAAGATAAAAATATGTCACAAAGGACATTATGAAAAACAACTGGGGAAATTTGACACCGATAAATTCTTTGGCCATTGGGAAACGTCGAGTATTGGTACTGCTACTGATTTTAATGTAATGACATCGGCCGAATATACAAACGATGTTAATGTGTTGCCAGTGAAGAACGGAGATACTTTGTTGTTTAATTGCTCAAAGAATGAGAACGATATCTTTCTCTTTTATCTGCTTTCGGGTCGAATATGTATGGAATCGGGGGAAGAGGATATAATGGTGCAAAAGGGCGACTTGTGTGTTGTGTATGAATTTAGGGATGGGTTTCCGTTGAAAGTGATGGAGGATTCTGAAATTGTTGTTGTGCAGATATCCGAATAAGAGGGATTGCAGGGAAGATGATAAGTGGAACACGGATGTTTTTAAGGGAGAACGCATAATAGACGGATGATACTGATTTGCGCAGATTTGTTAGGTCATTTTTCTATTCTACTTGATTTTGCTCGTTGTACTTAATGATTTTATAGAGTCCCTTAGGCTGGAATATTCTAAATATGGTTGCTAAAATTACACATAGAATAATATAAATAGCCATTACGTAATGCCATTTTATGGGGAAATTCGATTTGTTGTAGGCAATATAGAGTCCCATGACGAAAATAATGACAATGAACAACCCAAATTTCAGGACTTGGGGTTTATTGATTTTAAATTTGAATACCCGAATTGCAATAAAAACTTGTGCCAAAGCGGCAAATAGTTGAGTTGTTAAACTTACAAATGCTGCTCCGGTGGCTTGAAGCTGAGGAATTAGGATTAAGTTTAGACCAATATTAATTGCCATGGCAATGGCTGCCATAGTGTTTAACTGTCGCATGGAACCATTCGCTGTTAGCAGTGTCCCAAAAATATAGGTTGTGGCAATGGGAATAAAGCCAAGAATCAGAATCCCAAAAATATTACTACTGTAGTGATCGTTGTGGTGGTAGAGAAGGTTAATTATTTCGTGACGGAAAAAGAAGCAACTAAAGGAGAGAATTAGAGCCGGCACAATGAGCAGCATAATCGATAATCGTACAATTTGTCCAACGTGTTCCTTTGTTTTAATCATATACGAAAATATGGGCAGTAGCAACCCCGCAAAAAGAAAGGCAAACATGGTGGCAGCATCTAAAACTCGAAATCCCTGTGCATAAATTCCCGCATCGTGTTCACCGCCGGGCAAAAGCCGTTCAATCATAATGGAGTCAATTCGATTGTAAAACGCCATGAGCAGAATGAGCAAAGCATACGGAAAACTTTGTTTCAGAATGGCACGCGAAAAAATATAATCGAGGGAGATCCTAAGTTTGTCGATATGACCGCACAGAACCACAAGTCCAAGAATTGTGGTTGCCAAATAGGATACCGTTTGTGCATAAACAAACCATTCAATTTGAAACTCGGTTTCGGTGATATTGCCCCATAATAGAGCCGAACAGATGCCAATCATTAGCACTCTGTCCACTACCGACATTAAACTATCGGTTTTAAATTTCTGTAAGGCGGTTATGTTTGAACGTAAGTAGAGGATAAATGACACCAGAAACTGATTGAAAACCAGCACAATAAGCATTGTGAGTTGTGCTCCTCGATATCCAATAATGAGTGCAATTGTGAAGGTGATTATGGCATAAACCACCGCTAATACAAATTTGAGGGCAACCAGATTCGAAAAGTGTTTTGATAATAGAAACTGATGTTGCGAAATGTTTCTATTGTTATAATTGGTGATTCCAATATCAAGAACAATGTTCAGGATAAGCGATAAGTTGAACAGTGCGAAGTACATTCCGTAAGCACCTTCACCCACAGTGAGTTGAATGCTACGGTCGATTCCGAATACCCAAAATGGCTTTACCAAAAGGTTTACCAGGAGAAGCAGGGCTAGGTTTGTTACAAACTTTCGTTTCAATCTGTTGTCGCTTTATTTTTGATGCGCAAAGATAGTTATTATATGCAAATGCCTATCTGTTTTCATATCTCTATGTTGAATCCAAAATTCATTTTTTTAACATAAATGCCATAAAAACACAACATATCCCAACAACCCCGATGCAATCCATTTCTCCGGTAGAGACGCAATGCTTTGCGTCTCTTTAATGCAACGTTTTGGTTTCCATCATACAACGTTTTGGTTTCCATCATACAACATTTTGCGTTGCCATCATGAAACGTTGGATTGTTGTAAAAACAACGTGGCATCGCAGCCCCAAAACACGGCGTATTATGAACAAATCCCACATAGCATCGTGATGAAAATATACGTTGCATCATTATGAAAAACAGACACGAAGTATCGTGTCATTACGTGTTGATATCCCAACCATTCGGAATAACATTGAAATATACATATCCCATAAAAACACAATTCATTTCAATATCATAAATGCAATACATTCCGTATTAACAATTCATCATTAACAATTAACCATTATTTATTAATCATAATGCTAAATGTTTTGACCTTTGAATTCGTCTCTACTTTTACATAAATAATTCCGGAGGCTCCCGAAGGAACGGGCAACGACAGTTGATTTAATCCGGTTGATACTTTAATTACATTCTCCCATAAAAGTAGTCCCCCCGAATTGACCATCGATATATTGCTCATGCTTTCGATGTCAGAAATGATCTCTATATTTATGACATCGCGTGCCGGGTTTGGATAGGGCGTGAATATTCGAGTGTTGTCCTCAAAAAGGAAGCATTGGCGATTATTTTCGCTATTCTGGTCATTTTCAATGGTTTGGCATTCCACGCAAATATAAACCGGAGTATTGGTTTCCGGAGCTGTCGGTCGCGTACGAAGCGTATATCCCAATTCCATTCCCGGATAGAGGGTTTTATCGAATACCTCTTGAAAGTTCGACATGTTATCGGTAAATACATTCAACAGAAACTGACTCAACGGAATAGTTCCATTGTTTCGTAAAACAGGGCGGATCAATATTTGCCCATTGTCGATTAGGGCGGAGAGTGATACAATTTCTAAATCAATGGCTGGAATGAGCGCGGTAATGTTTCGTTGTGTGGAGTCGTAGCAACCGTATGATGTTTCGAGAGCTAGGTTATAACGTACATCTCCTGCAGCGGTTATTGGGGTCTCTATGGATGGGGTTGCTGCAACAAAGCGATCATTCAAATACCATCGGTAGTTGTAGGTGTCGTTTGTAAATTCCGAAGTTGCTTCAATGGTGGTTGGAACAAACACGGTATCGTTCTCTATTTGAATCGATGCCTTTGGTTTTTCATGCACGGTTAGATTTGTTGTAACGGTATCGTGGCATCCGCCGCTATTTTTCACAATGAGTTGCAATGGAAATGTTCCAGCAGTATCGGTTGTTTGAAGCAGATTGTTGCTTATGATTCCAATGTGCGGATCGATTTTCCAACTTCGTGAAATAAGTACCGATCCTTCACCAGGAATACTTGTTTCCGTTAGCTCGAGCGATTGAAGTGCACAAATGGCGGTGTCGTTTGCCATGGCAATTGGGTTTGCCGATACGGTTACGGTTTTTGTAATGGTATCGCTACATTGGTTTATGCGTTGTGTTGCTTTGAGGGTAACGTCGAAGTTTCCGGTTGATTGGAAATTGTACTCGGGATTCACTGCTGTTGATTGGCTTTGTGGCGTAATTGTCCACAAATAGTCGAGTA
>JAQVXQ010000161.1 GCA_028709085.1 Salinivirgaceae bacterium
TACTCTCCAGAAGCTACCGGCAAGGTGGAAAAATTCAACAGACTGGTAGATTCCTTTCTGGCAGAGGCTGCCTTGGAAAAACCTCAAACCCTGGAACGATCAATTGAGTGGCAAAGGTGGCAAAATTACGGATTTAATGGTGCTTTGTACTCTTATTTCTTCACGGAATTGAACAGAATTTGGTTTTTTAGCGGATGTGCATTTCAATTACCATTCAGTGTTGCTTGGTAACTAACGCATTTTGCAAAAAAAAGGAAACCCCGAAATGTTCTATTATAGACTTTTCGGGGTTTCGTTTAGCGTTATTTGGTTTTTAATTTTTGATTATGTCGTTCAATTTTAGCGTTTTAATGGCACCGTATTTTTTCAACTGTTCCATGTCCATTTTACTTTTATCGCCTGCCACAACAATTACCCATGGGCGATCCTTGATGTTGGTGTTGTAAAAATCGACAATGTCGTTGAACGTTACTGTTTCGTAACCACTGTAACGGGCCTTGCGTGGATCTTCGTTGTAACCTTGGTCTTTCCAATTTGCCACGGAATTTGATTTCCAGCGGAACGATGGTTGCGATGCATTGATCGATAGGGTTAAGTTTTTCCGAACCGACTCGATACGCTCTGGTTTTTCAGGCATCTTGGCAATAATTCCAGTGAACACATCAATGGCTTCCAGCGTTTTATCGGATTGAGTAGAGAGCCAGCCTTTGAAATAACCAGGTTGGTCGCGGTAGAACGATGCGTTGTAATTGCCACTTGATCCATACGCCAAAGATCGAAATTCGCGAATCTCCTGAAAAATAATGGATGCCATACTTCCGCCAATGTAGTCGTTAAAAGCGCTCAGTTTCACCATGCTCTCTTCGTTGTTTACGTCTCCTTCTACAACGAAATAGATGTGGCTTTGAATTGCTTTTTTATCATCGAGCAACAAAATGGTGTTTTCTTTATATTCATTTCTTTCCAATTCTACTCTTTTTGCAATGGGTTTCAGATCTTTGGCAATGGTGAAATTATTGGTAAACGATTTTTCAAACTCCGCTGCACTTTGGGTTCCACAGTAACGAATTTCGAATTTATAACCCATAATTTCGTTCATTTTTGTGATTAACTGTTCGGTAGTAAGCGATTTAATTTCTTTCTCTGAAAGTCGGGCCAAATAACTTGATTTGTTACCATATAGCGCATAATTGTATAGCGCCGATCCTTTTGTCGAAATATCTTTGGCTTCCATTTTGGCTTCCATTTTACGATCCTCGCTTAATTGTTTCAGCTGTTTTTCGTCGATACTGAGCTTATTTATGAGTTCGTTCATCAGAGAAATTGATTTTTCGAAATTCTCCTCCAATCCTGAAATATGAATTGTGGTGCGGTTTAAATCCGAATAGGCATAGAATTCACAGCCCAAAAGTTGAAGTTGGCGTTTGAAATCGGTAAATTTTACGCCCTCTGGACTGGCATCACCAAACATACTCGCAGCTTGGGATACAATAGGATCATTGTGAGTACCTTTTCCAAATACAAGCGAAATCGAGAAGATCGAGTTTACGGTGTTTGGGGTAATATAGGTTGTAATCCCGTCGGCAATTTCAGTGCAAATCACATCTTTTTCAAAGTCGATAAAACGGGGAGCCATTTCAATAATGGGCATCTCTTCAACCATTTTAGCGTATTCTGATTTTTGGTCGCTATTCTTTGGTTGAACCGCTTTGTAGGGTGGTTTTTTAACTTTATCCTTTTTGGGGAATCCCATTTTCGATAGAAATGCCAGGTAGTTGTCGCCAAAGTAGGTATTGGCAATTTTCATAATATCCTCTTTGGTCACCTTATCGATTTGTGCGGGAGTTTCCAGATAATCTTCCCATGTTTCGCCGTAAAGGAACATGTTTGCCATGGTGTAAGCTCTGCCGCGCATATCTTCCAGACCGCTTTCGTGTTGTTTTTTCATTTCGGTTTTCACGGCAAGTAAAAGTTCGTCGTCAAAATCGCCGGTTCTCAACCTTTTAATCTGTTCATCAACCAGTTGCTCCGCTTTTTCCAGCGATTGTCCAATAATTTTAGGGATAAAGATGACAAGTGATCCTCCAATTTCCTCAAAATTCATATTTTCCATGCCGGCAAAAAGTATTTTTCCATCGGTGCGTAGTTGGTCTAAAAGTCCCGATTGAGCATTGTTTGACAGAATGCTGGCACATACTTCAAAGCCTGTTTTGTCGGGGTGATTATGAGGAATTGTATGGTATCCTCGAATCCCAACTTTAATGGGCGTAAGGCGTTTTTTGTACACTTCGCGTCCGTTAAAAGGGGGCTCTTTCAAATCCAAAGGTTTAGGAGTTTCGCCTGTTCTCCAAACGCCAAATTTATCGTCAATAATGGGTTTAATGGCTTCAGGATCAAAATCGCCAGATAGGATAAGTGCCATATTGTTGGCAATGTAATATTTGTCGAAATATTCGCCCATCTTCTTCAACGAAGGATTTTTCAGATGTTCGGCCTTTCCAAGAATGGTTTGTTGTCCGTAGGGGGTATTTTTGCTGAATTGAGATAGAAATGTTTCAAGCATTGTGCCCATTGGATTGTCGGCATACATATTTTTCTCCTCGAAAACAGTCTCCAGTTCGGATTGAAATAGTCGGAAAACAGGGTTTTTGAAACGTTCGCTATATACTTCCAACCACTTTTCAACTTGATTCGATGGACAGCTGTTGTAATAAACAATGGATTCGTATCCTGTTCCAGCGTTCATTCCTTTTCCACCCATGGCGTTCAAAATTTTGTCCACCTCGTTGGGGATGGCATAATCGGACGCTTTTATGGATATTCGATTGATCTCTTTCTGTATCTCGAGTCGTTTTTTCTCATCAACGGTTTTCCCTAGGTCTTCGTACAGGTCGCTAATGCTGTCTAAGTAGGGTTTCTCCTCGGCGTAGTTTATGGTTCCAATTTTATCGGTTCCTTTGAACATAATATGCTCAAAATAGTGTGCAATTCCGGTTGCATCTTTTGGATCGCGTTTCGATCCTCCCTTTACTACAACCATTCCCTGTACCATAGGCATGGAATGGTCGGGATTAAGGTAAACGGTTAGTCCGTTTTTAAGCGTGTAGGTTTCTACCGGTATCGATTTTTCATTCTGGGCAAATATTGCCAGCGATAGGAGGCTAAACAGTCCAATAAAAAAGAGTGTTTTCATGAAATTTTTTGGGTTTAAGAGGGTTTTAATGAAATAGGTATATTTTTATCGAAAACAAAATTAGAAAACAATTATCAGAATACCTATGAAAAGAAGTTTAAAAGGCATTTCATCTTCCTTTTTTACTGCAAAGCCACAAGTTATCAGGCAATTAAAGGAAGTTCCTGTCCCAATGTATTGGGGATTTTAATTGGGAATCGAAGGTAAGGTGGAAAGGTATCGTAAGAGCAATTGGCTGTTTTTTGATGATTATTATCTTCGTGAAATTGCCAGTCTTTTATTTTTGTAATTTAGATATGGTGTTGTTCTGCGTGTTAGCAAAGAATCTTGAAATGTTCCCCGGACATTATCGAATTAAAATAGAACCCACAATCAACTTTTGCGTTGTTTGTTATTCACTCCACTCTTTATGTATATCTTGCCAGATCTTTGTGTGCGGTGTGGTGTATTTTTGCTGTTAGTTTGAAACTACCTTAAGTCCAATTATTGAAGTAATTAATGTGGTAATAAAGAATATTCTCCAAAAAGTGGCAGGTTCTTTAAATATAAATATTCCAATAAGAACTGTCCCAACAGCTCCAATTCCTGTCCACACGGCATAGGCAGTTCCAATGGGGAGGTGTTGCGTTACTTTGATTAGGAGTATCATGCTGATAGTTAGGCAAATAAAAAAACCAATATACCAATATGTTGCTATAATTCCGGTGGTTTCGTTGGCTTTTCCAAGGCAAGCAGCAAAAGCCATTTCAAAAAATCCTGCAATTACTAATAAAATCCAATTCATATGTTTTTCAATTTCGTTGTCAATTTTCCGTACCGTATTCTTGTCATTTCTTGGTTTGTATTATTATAATCAAATTACACAGCAGCCGGAAATTCAACAATTACTTTGGTTCCAAATCCTTCTTGACTTTCAATTTTTATTACTCCATTATTCAGAGTCGTTAATTCTTTACAAAGAGCAAGCCCTAATCCAGAGCCGATTTCTCCATTGGTGCCAATTGTTGCCTCGTTGGTTTCAAATTTCAAGAGTGTTTCGATATTCTCCGGCTTAATTCCTCGACCCGTATCTGAAATAATTAAGCGGACTTTCCCGAGCATCTTTTCGGATGTAATGGTTATTGCTCCGCCTTGAGGTGTAAATTTAACTGCATTGGAAACCAAATTACGAACAATGGTTTGTATCATATCGGTGTTTCCTAAAATATAGGTTTGTTTTCCGGCATTAATATCTAAGTGAATTGATTTTACAGCTGTTGAGCTGCTAAAAAGATCGACATTGTTGGAAATTATTTTACTTAAATCAATTCGCTCATTATCAAATTTGTGTAGATATTTCGCTTTTGTTGACCATTCCAGTAAATTCTGCAATAGATGAAACGTAGATTGACTTAAAGTGTTTAAAATGGTTAAATATCTTTTTCTGTCCGCTTCATTCAAATTCGTTTCGTTTTCTATTAAATCCAAAAGACCCATAATATTTCCCACCGGTCCTCGTAGGTCATGCCCAATAATGGATAAAAATTTCGTTTTAGCTTTCAGTTGATCTTCTAATTCCGTATTTAACCGAATATTTACAGCGGTTAAAAATCCAAATGTTAAGGCAATCATGGTGAAGCCGGAAATAATGTGAAGAAAAACTGTGCTCTCATTTATTATAAGAGGATCAAAATTTGGGTTTGTAATTATAATATAAACATTCAGCATCATGAGAATCATGAAAATGGCATAAGAGAACGCATTCAAAAGGAATACTTGCCGGAGATGTTTTTGGGTTGAATCTATTCGAAGCATTTCAACAATACCCAACACACAATATGTAATTAGAAATAGTAGATGCAAGCTAATTTGAATACGAGGGTAATGGAAAATAGGAACGAAAATAATGGTCTGTAAAATGTCTAAAGATGGGATACCAATAACAATCCATTTATTGATCTTTTTTCCTTTAAACTGCCAAATCCCTGCTAAATAAATATAGAGACCAACGGTAAGTAAAATAGGGTACGCCAAATTAGCAAATAAATTTCCAAGTGAAAAAAATGCTTTTATAAACAGCCCAATTCCTACTATTATGGCTCCCGATGCCCAATATTTAGCTCCGTAGTCTAACGATTTTTTTTGTGCGAAAAACAGGTAAAATCCCGTTATTAAACTAATTCCGGAATTCATAATGGTTAACAATAGTAGGTTACTCATTTTTGTTTAAGAGTTGTTTTTGTTAAAATTTAAAATGTGGATGAAGCCTTAACGGTATTAATCAAGATTTTACGAATATCGTCAGCTTTTTGGTTGTCAAATTTTATTCCAATAACGCTGTGCGTTTTTATTTTCTTTAATTTAGGATTGTATCGATGGATTAAAGTCTCTTTTTCTTAGTTTTTATCGGGCAGGTCTCCTTTTTTTAAAATAGCCATTATAGGTCATAACATTAAGAACGTAGTGGCCACTGACGACCCTTAAATTCGTCAAGTTATTTCAAGCTAATCCTCTTGCTAAAAAGCATTAAAACTAAAAAAAATATTAATACAACGCGAAATTCCTTTGATGAAAATGTTTGCTTCTTTAGCAATTTTGTTCGGACTATTGATATTTACAAACCAACTCAATTACTTGAAATCAATGTTTTACGATGCTTATGTTTAAAAATCGAACAGAAAGAACTAAAATAGGTTGCTAATTCGTTGTGATAGTAAAACTAATTTGTACATTTGTCGCTGGTATTAATAATTTATAAATTTACAATTATGAACAAATTTTATTGCGTATTAGGAGCACTAATACTGACACTTAACTCCTGTTCTGAAAAGGGACAAATTGCCCCCCCCAATGTTGAAATAACGAATATTGGAAAGGATGTCACATTTAAAGATGGAAGATTAGTATTCAAAGACAGTTTGGCTTACAATCAACATTTGAATTGGATAGTTCAAAATGCTAACAATCCATTTGAAATCAAACAGTTCAACAATCAAATTGGACTTGCATCCTTAAATTCAATTTATGAAGCTGGTGGAAATATACAAAATCATGATGATTTTACTAAGTATGTAGATTGCAATAAAAATGCATATAATGTTGTAGATTTTGACAATTCCTTCATATATGAAAGATCATGCCCTTTAATAATTTCATTCCTTGGAAATCAAGATGGTCTCTTTCAGATTGGGGATCAACTATGCCGATATAGTGGTAGTTATTTATTAACCACAACAGATAAAACTCAATCTACAATAAAACAATTATTCCTTCCAATTACAGAAATACCTAAAGGTACGATAACTGTAAAAGACATGTCATATATTCCTGAAGGATCTTCAAAAGGACAATATAGTTATAGGACTGCATATAATGGAGACAGAAGACGATTAGTAGCAAGGTTAAATGGGACAACTGCTGGTACAATGGTTACTTGGGAAGCTAATTCATCTACACAAAGAAAACGATGTGGCTGGTGTCCTTGGATTGGGGAAAACTTATCTGGTGACGTAGGTGTCAATGTATATGGAATTGTTAGGGTCAAAAATAAATACGGAGCAAATACTTGGTATAATCAAACAATAAGTTCCAACAGTCAAGGTAATTGGCAAAGTGCTTCAGTACACGTATGGGGTATTGATTATCATGTATGGGATCTAAGTATAAAAAACAGTTTTATCAGGACTATTCATATTGGTACAGGTCAAACGATTGTTAACGATAACGTTTTTAGTGGGTATTATTAATAATTAAATCTTCCCATAAATTCAAATAAATTTATGGGAAGATTAACTCTATAACAAATGAAAAGTATTTTAACTTTAGCTTCCATCGCTCTCTTGATGTCGGCTCCATTGTTGGCTCAAGATAAATCGAGCTTTTTCAGCATAAAAGAACAATACGTTGGTATTCAGCTGAATCAATATAAGGATCCGAATAAACTAATGCACTTTCAATCCCCTGATAGTGACAAGTTTGGAATAACCGGAGCATTGCGGTATTCTGTGGAAAACAGGAATCATTTTACCATTGGATCGGAGTTTACATT
>JAQVXQ010000162.1 GCA_028709085.1 Salinivirgaceae bacterium
ATTATCAACGATGTTTTCACCCAATTCGCGGGAAACAATTTCCGCAGTTGTAGCACCACATAATATCTTCTTTCCTTGAAACTGATAAACAATCATTGCTAATTCAATATCGCGCCCCTTCTCAAAGGGTGGGCCAGTACACAACAATAATTTTCTGGGCTCACGAAAATATATCGATGCACAACTGGTATCATCTTTGGGTCGGTAATTATCATTCATTACCGCCATATTTACAACCTTCCGTGCAATTTTCATTGCGGAAATATAAGGTGTCTTTGAAATTACAGATTGAACAAAATATTTAGCCTCATCGATTCCCCAGCCAAACGGATATTTGGGTGATCCCAAACCCGACTGAGCTATACCATCGGACCAAAAGAGAATACGATCCTCTTTTTGTACCGAAAATTTTGCAGAGCGAAGCTCTTTTCCTTTATTGCGTTCACTCTCTAGGATAATCTTCTCCCACTGGGGGTGAAACACATCTTTCCCTTGCATTACCATACATTCCGGGTTATCGTATTCCAATATACTAACCTCGCCGGTATGCGTGTTAATATCAACAATTGTAAATGTAGAGTAACTGATCTTGCGGACACTACAAACAGGCAATGTATTCATAATAATTTCGGCAATGGTGCGAAAATCTTTATGTTCTCTCGTAAAGTTGGCTGCAAGGGTAGCCGTTAAAATAGCAAGCATATTGGCTTTAACACCGTGCCCCATTCCATCGCTAAGAACGGCAATAATTCTGCCCTCCTCTTTTATTCGTTTCGAAACAAATACATCGCCACAGATACGTTCTCCTTCGTGGTTATTTTGCTGGCAATTTATTTCAACATAAAATGATCCTTCCATACTCTACTTTCTTACTATTCTATTGTGGGCTCTGGCCTTTCCTACTTTTATAGGATTCAATTATTGAATTCAGCATCTGTTCGGTGTCAGAAGCTCCCTCTCCCATAAGAAATGCGATTTCTTGAATAAGTTTTAAGTTTTTATCAATAACTTCGTTAATTCGACTAACAACCTCCTCTTTACGAACTTCGGGAACATACATATCCCGAATAATAGCTCCCACAATTTTATTTGGTTTTATGGAGAATACGGAGATATTTAACAAACTGTCGCCCAGATGAATATCCTTATTATGAACACTGATATCGGTTTCTAAAACGTAGTTAAAATAGTTGTATATGTAGGGTGCAACCATTGTCTTTAAATCAGCCCCTATCAGACCCGGTACAACATCCGCAATTTCGAGCGCATCGGCTCCCAAAAGATTAATAAAACTTTGATTTGACTGAAGAACTCTAATATTCTCATCAACAATGACTACTCCAGTAGGCAATTTATTCAGCAGTCCTGAAGTAATTTTCGAAGCTTCTTGAAATGCCTCCTGCTCATGCCTTGTAATTTGTTCACTTTCGGTGAGTGCTTTTTGAGTATTTGACAGTTTTTCGTTGGCAGCCTTCAATCGACGTTTATATTTTGTTTTACTTTGCACCACATACGTGTTACACATATCAATTTGCGCCAATCCATTCACAACCGCTACGGCTAAATCACGGCACGATTCATATCCACAAGCACCACAACTTGCTTTGTTTTCATACCCCTCTCTTCCCAATTGTCTCATAACTTCGCTTATTTGCTCCTCGGATGGATTCGGCAACCGCATGTCAAGATTATGAAAATCTCTAAAGAAATTAAGTTTCATATAGGTCTCAATATTCTTCTCCCACTCTTCTTTATCCCAATTTAACAGACGCTTTTTGGTGTAAGAAATAACCAACGACCTTCGTAAAAACTTTTGTCCGCCTTGGCTGGTTCCAGGGCCCATGATACAATTTCCATCGCAGTAAAAAAGATCGAGATGTTGCTTTAATTGACTAAAATTTTCAAACTCCTTTAATGCATGCAAAACATTTGCTTTGCCATCGGTACAAATTAACTGACCGCTCATTAGATCTTCATTGATCCCCACACTCTGAAACATTCCTCGGCTAATTGGGAAAAGGCTTCCTTTCCCGCCAATTGGAGGATCAAAGTCGGCAAATTCAACATTATTTTCTGTTACGCCTGCTTCAGTAAACATATCACGAAGTTCTTTGAATGTTAGCACGATGTCAACTTTACGATCTCCCTCGTATCGATGTGCTTCGTCTTTTGCAGCGGTGCAGGGTCCAATGTAAACAATTTTAACATCGGAGCCATATTTCTCACGCACTACCTGCGCAGTTGCGACCATAGGCGAAATTAATGGTGCCATATTATCAATCAACGATGGATGGTATCGCTCAACATATCCGACTATTGCAGGACAATTTGCAGTAATAAAATATTTTCCTTTAAAATCGGCAAACAGCTCCCTATACTTTAATGCCACTAAATCGGCACCAAACGATACTTCACAAACGTACTGAAATCCAAGCGCTTTAATCATTCCCACGAAATTGGTATAAGCAGAGATGTCGCTAAACTCACCGGAAATACTTGGAGCACAAATAGCGGCTACCTTTACACCTGATCGAATATAGGCGCTCACTTCGCGTTTTGAATCCAAATCCTTAATGGCACTAAAAGGGCAAACTGTCAAACAGCTCCCACATGCAATACATCGGTCAGGAATGATTTCGGCTGCATTATTTACGATTTTTATTGCATTGGAAGGGCAAACACGAATACAAGCGTAACACAACTTGCATTTATCTGGATTTATTTTTATTACTTGCATATCAACTTTCTTTTCAATTGGTTCAGTTCTAACTTCAAACACTGTGTATTATCAGAACAATGTGGAATCGTTAACCTACATTGCGATAAGAACAATGTTTCACTAATAATAGCCTTCAAATACATCATTCAAAATATCAATAACGTTTAAAGAATCAACGTTTTCATAAAACGAACTGTTGATTTTTAGAATTGGTCCATTGGAGCACTGCCCAAAACAATGTCCTCCCTTAAATTGAACATATGGAGCCAAATTGTGCTCTTGTATAAAATTATTGATCATCTGCAAGGTCTTTTTATTGCCCCGTGCAAAACAGGAGCTTCCCAAACATATTGTAATCTCTTTTTTCTCAAGCATAAGGTACACTTTTACGAATCCATCATTTTCCAAATTTAGAAATTAATGTGATTGTTTAGGTAAATTTTAGTCATTTTTTTCAAATCACTGATCTATCAAGACTAATTATGATTAAGATTCAGTAAATTTGGAACTTTAATTGTGTAATTTTAGATTTAAACCCATAAAAAAGGGGTTGATATTTTCGAATTGCCAAAAGCGTGTACAATTTATAAAATAATGATTATCAATTTTAGCACCCTAATTTAAAACTAATTTTCTCATTTACACTAGATTTAAGAGAGTGAAGAAATTGATTTCCTTCATCTACCCCGACCCTAAAGGGAGTGAAGGAAATCAATTTTGCCAGAATTAGGTGGGAAAATGGATATGTATAAAAAGAAAACCATGAACTTTGATATAGACGATTTAATATGCTCAATATCAACTCCTCCGGGAGTTGGTGCTATTGCTATTGTTCGAATTTCAGGAAATGATTCGTTAATGCTCCTTGAAAAAGTTTTCAAACCTTTCAAAGCAATATTGGTATCGGAACTACAACCCAAAAAAGCCTATTATGGACAGATTCTGGATAACGATACACTCATAGACGAGGTTTTGGTCACCTACTTTAAAGCGCCACACTCCTACACCGGCGACGATATTATTGAGATTGCCTGTCACGGGTCGCAATTTATTCAACGACAAATACTACAACTCTTAATTGACAAGGGATGCCGCACTGCTAAGCCAGGAGAATTTACAATGCGTGCCTTTATAAATGGCAAAATGGATTTAACGCAAGCCGAAGCGGTTGGCGATTTAATTCACTCCCGAAATTCGTGGTCGCACAAAGCAGCGCTGACACAAATGAAAGGCTCCTTTTCGAAGCGACTAATGGTTTTGTCGGACAAACTATTGCACCTAATTTCATTGGTTGAACTGGAACTCGATTTTAGCGAGGAAGATGTTGAATTTGCCGACCGAGGAATGTTAAAAACCCTTTTAACCGAGACACAAACCGAGGTACAACAACTCTACAACTCCTACTCCGCAGGCCAAGTGATAAAAAGCGGAATTCCTGTTGCTATTGTGGGGCAACCCAACGCTGGAAAATCAACCTTGCTGAACAAAATATTGCAAGAAGAGAGGGCAATAGTAAGCGAAATCGCAGGAACCACTCGCGACACCATCGAAGATACCATCGTTTTAGATTCAATTGAGTTTCGATTTATCGACACGGCAGGACTTCGAAAAACCGGCGATACGATTGAGAAAATGGGAATTGAGCGTTCTTTAGACAAAGTGAATCGCGCCTGGATTGTTCTGTTCCTGTTTGATTCAACCAGCAATATTGCCGATGTTAAACATGCGTTTGAATTAGTTTTAACGAGTTCGGATACGAATCAACACATTGTGGCAGTTGCCAATAAAGTGGACCTTTTAAAAACAGATCAGCGAGATAGCAAAATACAAGAGATTGCCGATTCGATTGGAATTGCACCATCGGATATGGTTTATATTTCAGCCAAACACGAAAAAAATATTCCGGAGTTGGTAACTAAACTGGTAGAGCACGCTAAAGAGATGCTGCCGGACGAAGATTCGCTCATTGTTTACAATACGCGTCAATACGAACTATTGATGAAAATATTGGTTGCCCTTGGCGACACGCTCACTGCACTGGAGAATCAACTCACGGGCGATTTGCTTGCCTTCGAGCTGCGGAAAGTCCTCACGTTCATGGGCGAACTGACTGGCACTGTGATCAGTCCGGATATGGTCTTAGCAAATATCTTTAAGAATTTTTGTGTTGGAAAGTAACCACTACAAAGCAAATAATAAACTATCAACAACCGTATGTAAAGCACTACAATTAAAAAAAGAATTAATCAGGATCAACAACACAAAATCACACTGTCATATTTGAATTAACGTGTATTGCTTTTGGTGGAAATTGTATCCCAAGCATAATTTATCGCAAAAGTCTTTAATTACTTGAAGGTACACTATAAATAATCTTTTTAGCCACATAGTTTGAATCTTTTACAATTAGAATTCTGTATTTTTCAATCAAGTATGCTTTTATGTCTTCAAAATTTTCAAGCTCAAGAAAAGGCATACCCATATTAAATACAATATTCGGAGTGTATTCATCCAATACTATTGGAAGCTTATTTCGTGCACGCAAAGTACTGACTAAAGAGACGACATTCATTATAAAACTCTTTTCGGGAGAGACTGATTTCAAAAAAGAAGTATCTAAAGCAGAAAACAAAACCCCTTTTACCAGCATTGTATCAACGCTTATATTATTCTTGATAAGAAAATCAGACAACAACGCTTCTTTGTCAATAATAGTGCTATTTTTTTTACGAACGATTAATTTATACTTGTTCAGACTACTGATTTCAGCAACATAGAAAACATCCGGTGTAAATGGCGACAAAGCAGATGCCATTTGTGGCAAGCCTGCTATAACTAAAATGGAATCCTGATTTTGATAATTTAACTCCTCTCCAAAACTAAACAGGTTCACGACTGTTTGTTGAGCATTATAGCTCTCGCCACTAAAGCTCAAAATACTATTTTGCGATAAGAACAACATTGGTAAGATTGCCAAGCAATTATTAAAGCTATGAACTAAAACAGCGTATTTAAAACCAAATCTTAAACTAATATATGACAGTACCATTCCAAATCCAACCAATGACAACACTCCCAAAAACGAAAAATTCCCACTGTTGAAATTTGCCAAGTGAATAAATCCAAAAACAACACTTGTAAGCATTATCAAACTAGGCAAACGTATTTTTTCCTTTTTAAGAAAAAACAAAAAATAACCAAAAACTACAATAGCTATAATTGTTAACCAAATTGTTTTAAAAAAGGAGTGAGTAAAAAACACTAATCCAAAATAAGAGATAATTAAAGCCAAGCTATTCAATTTTGTCCATAGTCTAAATACTACCTCTTCGAACAATGGGGCTATAACTATAGTTAAAAACAGTATGGTAAATGGTGAAAATTGCAACAACCTTTCAAAAAGGGGCTGTTGAAGAATATCCGTATAAAACTCGCCTGTATTAATATAGTAATGCAGATTATATACAAACCCAACAAACCAAAATACGATACCAATTATTAAAAAATATATTAAATATTTACTTTTATTCTTTTCCATGTTTAGTCATTAAAAACAGTCCACCGTACACTTTTATTAGTACGATGGACTATATTTTTTCAAAAATATTATTTATTTCTGAGAACCACAAGTAACACAGGATGCACTACAACTGTTTACTTGACTACACTGACCAGCAGCAGTACATGACGCAACATTTTCAGCAATTTCACTACTACAATAAGAATCAACACCTGAAGCAATCAAACAAGCTCCAACAAAAATCAAAGGCCAAAGCTTTTGTTCACTACTAATTACAGTACTATTTTGAACATAGTCCATAAAATGGGTGAAATCATGATTATTATCCGTTAAAGAAAAATTGATCATTCTATCACTATTACCATACACATCAAAAGAAACATTACTAGCATCTGAAGAAACATTTCCAAAATTTATATTCCGATCATTAATTGCTAAAGTAAAAGGATTTGCAGTCGATTTTACAACTTTCATTTCTTGCAAGTCGGCAACATTTAGAGTAACGTTTGCATCAAAAATAGATTTTCCATTTCTATTCTTTTTCCAATTGAAGGCATTAGTACCATCCTCACTTATTAGAATATTACTTTGATTCTCATAGCTATACTCCATTTTAGCTAATTTCGAAGAATCTAAGGGTTGATTATCAACTGTTGAATCAATTTCATTACAAGCAACAACAGCTAAAAGAGCTACTAATGTAGTTCCCATTAAAAAAGTTTTCTTAAGTAACGTTTTCATAATTTAAAAATTAGATTTAGTTAGTAAATTTATTTAATACGTCGCAAATCTAATATATATATATATATATGCAAAATAAAACAACAGAAAAATACAAATAAAACACACAACACTCTACGAATCAATGCAATAAAACACACATCAAAATATGACAAATCAAGAGAATTCGTCTTCATTATAATGAGATTTTCAAAAAAATAAAAATCCAACTCAAAAGCATCTATGTTTAACATTATATG
>JAQVXQ010000018.1 GCA_028709085.1 Salinivirgaceae bacterium
CCTGCCCTATTCCCCTTTATTTATTAGTTTGTAAATTTCGCACAAAAACATCATGATACCAATTACGAAAGAACAGAATATAGAAACAATAGCTCGCATTAGCCCACACATTCACAAAACAACTATTGCCACCAGCCGAATTTTGGATGAGATGGCAAAAGCAACTCTGTTTTTTAAGTGTGAAAACTTTCAGCGCACCGGCTCCTTCAAAATTAGAGGAGCAACAAATGCGATACTCTCGCTGACTGCAAATGAGAAAGCAAAAGGCGTAGTAACCCATTCATCGGGCAATTTTGCACAAGCACTCGCCATGGCAGCCACAAGCCAAGGTATAAAATCGTGGATTGTAATGCCGGAGAATGCACCAAACACAAAAAAGGATGCCGTTAAACAATATGGCGGTGAGGTTATCTTATGTGCACCTACGCTAGTTGCACGTGAAACAACCGCTGAAAAATATGTGGAAAAACATGGAGCTACCTTTATCCATCCTTTTAATCAACTTGAAGTTATTCAAGGACAATCTACCGCAGCAATGGAACTAATAAATGAGGTTCAAAACCTTGATTACATTGTTGCTCCCGTTGGTGGTGGAGGATTACTCTCAGGAACAGCACTCGCAGCACATTATTTCTCCCCGTCAACAAAAATTATTGGAGCAGAACCTCTTGGTGCTGACGATGCCTATAAATCGTTTAAACAAGGTGTACTGATTCCCCAGAACAATCCACAAACCATTGCCGATGGTCTCAGAACCAGTCTTGGAACGCTTACCTTTCCAATTATTCAAGTGTTGGTTTCCGAAATTAAAACGGTAACTGAAGAGCAAATAATTGACGCACTTCAACTATTTTGGACACGAACAAAAATAGTAATTGAACCCTCGGCAGCGGTTGCGTTAGCAGTGGTATTAAACACACCAGAAACCTTTGTAGGAAAACGGATTGGCATAATATTAAGCGGTGGAAATATTGATTTAAAACATGTATCATTTTAAATAAAAAAGTATGACAGAAAACTTTATTTTTGCTTTTTCGCTCACTTTATTTGCCGGTTTGGCCACCGGAATTGGTGCCGCTATTGCTTTTTTTGCAAAGCAGACAAATACCAAACTTTTAGCTGTATCCCTTGGATTTTCAGCCGGCGTAATGATCTATGTGGCGTTAATGGAGATTATGCAAAAAGCACAAGAAAGCTTAATTCTAACGTTAGGCGAAAGCAAGGGAAGTTGGGTAATGCTCCTCTCCTTTTTTGGTGGAATTGCCGTTATAGCAATCATTGACAAACTTATTCCCAGCGCAGAAAACCCCCACGAAGCGCATAGGGTTGAGGAGTTGAATGACAAAAATGCCCAGTCGAAGCGTAAATTATTAAGAATGGGGCTCTTTTCAGCACTTGCCATTGCCATTCACAACTTTCCTGAAGGAATGGCAACTTTTATTGCAGGAATGACCAACCCCACCATTGCCATACCCATTGCCATTGCCATTGCCATCCACAATATTCCGGAAGGGATTGCCGTTTCGATTCCCATATTTTATGCAACGGGAAGTCGAAAAAAAGCATTTTGGCTTGCCTTTGCCAGTGGATTGGCCGAACCCGTAGGAGCATTGATTGGGTATGGATTAATTCTGTTTTTCTTTGGAGGAGAAATGCCGGAAGCAATTTTAGGTATTATGTTTGCAGCAGTTGCAGGAATTATGGTCTTTATATCGCTCGACGAGCTTTTGCCCGCCGCCGAAGAGTACGGTGAACATCATCTTGCCATTTATGGATTAATTGCGGGAATGGCTGTTATGGGCGTTAGTTTATTGATGTTTGTGTAAACATAATGGGTTGGTGTTTTTTTGCCACGAATGCTTGAATTGTATTGATTATCAGGAAATTAAATCAATATACGTATGATAAACATATGCCATTGCATTTCAAGGTATTATATAAACACCTGCCGATATGTTGTATTGATAACATAAATATCAATCATTGACCCCGACTCTAAAGGGAGTGATTGACTGGAATTAAATTTGAAAAAAAAGATAACCAAACTGAAATAAAAAAGTTATTGAAATGATTAAAATTCATCAAATTGAGCCTCTTAATATTGACAAAGAGTTGCAGGACTATTATAAAAATGTAGCAACACGCAATGATTTCATTCTGAAGGTTTGGGACAATCGTCCAACGGAGAAGGCTGACATAATTGCACGATGTAAAGATGCAGATGTAGTTATTGTGTCGAACATCCCTTTTGGAAAAGAGATTCTCGATGCGCTGCCTAACCTCAAAATGATATCGGTTGCATTTGCTGGCATCGATCATATCGATATGGAAGAGTGTAACAAAAGAAACATTATTGTTAAAAATGCAGCCGGATATTCAACCCACTCAGTAGCGGAACTGACAATAGGAATGATAATTTCGTTGCTACGCGATATAATTCCCAATGCTTCGAGAACATTGCAAGGCGAAGGACGAAACAATTATACCGGGGTGGAATTGCATAAAAAAACCGTCGGAATTATTGGAATGGGTAAAATTGGTCAAGAGGTAGCTCGACTTTGTAATGCCTTTGGCTGCAATGTTATTGCATGGAGCAGAACAATAAAAAAGATTCCCAATGTACAGTTTCAAACGCTACCGCAAGTTTTAGAAAATTCAGATGTGGTTACGGTGCATGTGCCCCTTAATAAAGAGACCAATGGGCTTATAGGTCAACAAGAACTGTCGTACATGAAACCCACTGCTTTTCTAATCAACACGGCACGAGGTCCTGTAATCGATACGGTTGCGCTTTATGCTGCATTACAAAATGAAACCATTGCCGGTGCCGCTTTGGATGTTTACGATTATGAGCCTCCTTTAAAATCGGACTTTATCTTGCTTAAAGCACAAAATATATTGATGTTGCCTCATATTGCTTATGCTACTTTTGAGGCTTTTGAACTACGAGCCAAAATTGTTTTCGAAAATATCTTTGTGTGGAAGGAAAATCAAGAAAAAACTTCTTTTGTATAAGTATTGATTATCAATAAAATAAGAAAATCATTGAAAAATAAATGATTAATCTTTAAAAAAAACCTCTATTTTATTTGGCAGGAAAAGAATTTGCCGTATATTTGCACTCGCAATCAGCAAGCAGGGCGATTAGCTCAGTTGGTTCAGAGCACCTGGTTTACACCCAGGGGGTCGGGGGTTCGAGTCCCTCATCGCCCACCAGAGAAGGAATCCAAATTGGATTCCTTTTTTTTGTGGCTATTCGTTTCCTTCTTTTCTGACATTTCATACAGTTGCATACTGCTCAAATATTAATGTGCGGTCATCTACTAAATTGCCACCACTTTTAGCCTCTCTTTAGATTATCTAGCACGTGAAAGAGAAACGATACTATTGACAAACCTATTAAAATAGTTATTTTTGTCGCAAATTGAATAAGAGTGGCAAATACTTCACAAAACATATTCATCGCAAAAAAGCAAAAGTTACGTTGTTCAAACTGCGGGAATTCGATTCCTATAGAGCACGCTTTTGTTGCCGAATCTGAAGATTCTAAAGGAACTTGCTTTGCCTGTTCCCCATTTGTAAATTACACCCTTTTACCACCGGGGAATGTAGCCTTAACGCGTCGTTCGAAAAAGCATTCTGAATTATGCGAAGTACTTTTTGCTTGGAATCAGCGAAGAAAAAGGTACGAACGAAAAGGACAGTATGTTGAACGTACTGCAATAATAAAAGCGGAAGAAGAGTGCGCGGCCGATGAAGCAACCCGTGCAATAAAAAATGAGAAAGCCGCCGTAATTCGAGCCGCTAAAGACCAAGCATATATACTGGAGTTTGGCGCAGCTATTCGGGCATATTACCCCAATTGTCCAGCACAACGCGAATATGAAATTGCCAAACATACCTGTGAAAAATATAGCGGAAGAGTTGGCAGAAGTGCCCGTGCCAAGCAATTTGACACCAAAATGATTGATCTGGCAGTTGTAGCGCACATCAGACATACGGAAACAAATTACGATTCTCAGTTTGGAAAGGGCAAAGGAAAAAAAGAGATACGATCGGATTTGAGTAGCTCCATTAAAAGAATTATAAATAGCTGGAAATAAATTACACTATTAATCTATTTAAAAGTGTACCTTTGCGCCCCGATTTAAAATTAAATACAAATTAGTGCCTTTAAAATCACACGTCTAAAAGGGATAGAAAAGAATACAAAAGCAAGATATGAAGCGAGTTAATGAATACAAGAAATTGTTTAATGTGGATCAAGATACCAATCTTAAGCAACTTAAGACAACCTATAGAAATTTGGTAAAAGAGTGGCATCCCGATAAATACCAAGCCGAAGACGGTATGGCACAAGAAGCTGAAATAAAAAGCAAACAAATTATTGATGCCTATCACTTTTTAGTGAGCATTGCGCCAGAAACAAAAGAAGCCAATTTAGAAGCGTACAAAAACACCACTTCAGAGTCGGGAATCGCCGATTTTCAGCATAAGGGGCTATTGCTTGAAATTTCGTTCTTAGACGGAACAACCTATGAATATTTTGGCGTTTCAAAAACCCTGTTTACTAAATTAGTGAACTCTGACAAACAATACCGCTTTGCAAAGCGAAATATTTTCAATTCGTTTTTATACCGAAAATCAAAGAAAAAGTTAGAATTAGCCTAGTGTCATTTTAGACATGGCATGACACTAGCATTTAAAATAAAAATTCAGGGAGGCTGTCTATATTAGGCAGCCTCTTATAGTTTATATAAATAGTATTTGCAAGAAAACGCCAATTACTGCGATATTCTCGTTTTTGAAACAGTCATCCCGATGTAGCTTTTGTAAGTTTTCAAATTCAAATAAAGCACAAATCAGAATTTAAAAGAGAAAAAGCAAGCTAAATATGTTCCTATTTTGTCATTGAATTGATCTCAACCACAGCACGCTCAATAATCTCATCAACAGCCATATTGTTCCAATCGAAGTTAACTGCAATTTCAGGAGGCACACCCTCTTCGGCATAATTGTTTTCATGAATATCGAGCAGTTGACCGATGCTAAACCGATAGGTCCACCCATTGGGAAGTTGTCCTCCGTTGGGCAAACCACCGCCGCCACCAGTAGTATCGCCCACCAAGATTAAATTCGGAATTGCTTTGGTTGCAAGCGCAAAAAATGTGGTTGCACTATACGACCCCCGATCAATTAAAATCATTACCGGCTTTTGATAGCGCATGCCACTAAAGGGAGTAACATAAAACGACTCTTTGTCGCAAAAATCAGAGTGCGAAATGCCATTTCGAGTCCTAAAATACCCCACCAGTTGTTTTGAGTCCACAAAACGAGCTAATAATTGGGGAACATTAAAAATACTTCCTCCTCCATTTGACCGCAAGTCGAGAATTAATCCATTTGTATTCTTATAAATATCCAAAACATATGTTAAATCCCTATCGCTCAAACCGTTCGTAAATGAAGCATATCGAATATATCCAATGTTATTATTATGTAAAAAACCATGTACCAACGATCCGGTATATTGAATATTAGAACCTAGATAATGTTCTTTAATAATTCGGAAATTAAAATTCTGTGGCCCAAGAAATTCCACATTATACATTGAAATGTTAAACGGAGAGACTAAATTGGTATGATCGTCTCGCAACTCAACGAGCATGGAAGCTAAGACTTTAAATAGGGAATCCTCGGGCATTTCGGAGTATAATTTGCTGAAATATTCCACACGAATACTATCCCAATTAATGTTTTTCAATTCAAAATAGGAGTATTTCTGATCGACCTCATTCCACAGATAATCGAAATTTTCAAAAGGATCAATGGACGACATATCATCTTGAAAAAGAAGACGCTCACATGAACTAAAAAGCATTGCCAACAACAGAATAAGAGTTAATCGCATAGTAGAATCTATTTTGTATTAAACAGAATGGTGATTTGCAATCGATGGGTGGCCATTTCAAACCCGGAGTCTCGGCCCGGAGCACCAACAGCATCCCACACGTATGCAAATTGGCGTGCATTTCCATTTGACAAATAGGATGTAAAATTGAGTTTTGTACTCAATCGCCAGCCATTCATAGCCCATTTGTAATCTTGAAAAAACCACCCTATCGGATTTGTATCATTTCCATTGAGCTCCCCACTATAACTATACGCATAGCCTGGTCGGTAATTAAAATTAAGAATTCCGGTATTAACTTGGAAACAAAGAGTCCGTTTTTTGGGTTTTAGCACTTTTTCAATAAACAACCAGTTTCTCGTTTTTTCTGTTTTCCGGGAAATATCCTTGCTTGCTTTCATGGCAAACATTAGATTGAATATATTATCGACTCCGATGCCATTGTTTCCCAGGCTTTCGTTATACCGAACATTGGCAAAATAAGCTCCAGAGCCTCCAAATTTAACGTTACAAAACGAATTTGAGAGTCTTTTTATATCATAAAGCAAATGAAAATACAACTCCCCTCTTAGGAAAAAAGCAGTTGTATAGGATTGTAAGTAGGAACTTTTTGGAATCTTTGCAAAAGCAGCGCCACCTCCAAAATCAATGAACCACATTTGGTCTATACGCTCATCGATTCGCAAATTTCCATATGAAAAACGCATGGATGGGCCTCGGTAAAACAAGGGCGATGTTGCAAAATCGCGGTATGTAAAGCTGGCAAATCCCGACGATGACAAACTATATTTTGGGGGCTTTACGGGCTTTTCATGTTTTGTTATTGAATCATGTTTTAACTCCTCTTGGCGTTGAGGAAAAACATGAAAATCTAAAAAACAAACAAAAACAAAAAACAGTACTGTTCTGAATAGAAGGCGATTCGTATTTATAGTTTTCATTGAATAATTAAAACATCTCTTGATTTATGTAAAACATGCAAATATAGAGATAATAATTTTTAGTTTTAATTCTCTAATAGTTTCATTTCTTCAAGTACGGGTTTAAAGACCAAATACAAGCAAACACGCATACACATTGATAAAAATATCACAAAAAAAGTGTAGTTTTGCATATAAACCTAAATATTAAAATATGATTTTTAGCTTTTTATTTAAAAAAAAGAGGTCTAAAGCCATTGAGGTAAAAGGGACTGCAGTTAAATCAACGGTTGAATTTGTCTCCAAAAATTTCCCGAAACAATACGACTCCTGGTTTGCCAACTTGCCCGCTGAAACACAGAAAATATACAAAGACCGCATTGATTATGCCAAGTGGTATCCAATAAAGTGTGCCTATCTGGATCCTATTGATAAGATTGTAGAACTTTTTTATGACAACGATCCAAAGATAGGTGGCGAAGCCATGGGCTTATTTGCAGCGGAAATTTCATTGAAAAAGATATACAAAGTATTTATATCCATAGCCACAACCAAATATATTATTTCGCGAGCCCCAACCATTATTTCAACCTTTTTTAATCCAATCAAAGTTAAAATTGTGGATAAATCGAAAACGTCTATGACTGTGGTAATATCAGAATTTACAGAGATAACAGTAGCCGCTGAATATAGAATTGCATCTTGGAATAAATTTGCCATTGAAATGACAAACGCTAATAATGTGGTTTATGAAGTGATATCGTCGATAGCCAATGGCGACAAAAAGTTAGCAATCAAATACACTTGGGATTTACAATAAACAACATAAAATTATTTGCATTCTGAATCCGTATTTTCAAAATTGGTAAATAGTGTTCAGTGAAAACATCTATTGTTGCGTTTTGATAAGCCATGCTTTGCAAGAAGTAAAAGGACGTCACTATTTTAAGAATTATTATCAACTGTTTTAAAGCGTGAATAGCGCTTGAATAAGCGAGACAATTGACGTATGCCCAAAACAAACACGCATGGATAATTTAGTGTTTTTGTATTAAGTCTATTTGCTTTTAGATTTAAAAAACACGGTCATTACCACTCCTATTAAAACCAACAAACCTCCAATAATATGATATTCAAAAAGTGTTTCGCCTAGGATAAAGACGCCTCCGGCAATGGAAACCAATGGACTAAGGTTGTTGAATACTCCTATTTGTGAAGCGGGAACTTGAGTTAAAGCGAAATTGGTAAGAAAGGATGTTATCATGGACGAAAGTACCCCTAGATATAAAACAGCCCAAAGAAACTCCATATGAATAAAGGGACTAAAAAACTGACTCAACGTATGGTTCTGAACATGATCAAAAACACTAAAACAGTTGAATACTACAAATGCAAATAAAGTCATCCAAACCGTAATTTCCATGGCCGAGAAATTAGCACTAATAACTTTTCCCAGAACGTAATATGCCACCAAAACAAAGACCGATAACATTAATAAAAATAGACCTTTTAAGGTAGTGCTTCCGGAAATATTTCCGGTAAAATAGATTATGTAAAGAATTCCTGCTATTGAAAGAACAATCCCTATTTTTTGCCATAACGTGGTTTTTTCTTTTAGAAAAAAACTGGCTGCAATGAGGGTAATTATGGGCGTTGTGGCAAAAATAATCCCTGCTTCGGATGCCGTACTGTGCTGTAATCCAAAAGTTTGCAAAGCAAAAAACATCAACGGGTAGAACAGAGAGAGCAACAATAACCACTTGGCTTTCTTGAAACTAAAAGGGGGCAATTTTATGAACCCGAATATCCACAAAAGTAGGATTGAAAATGCGGCTGCCGTAAACCGATGTGCTAGCAAATCCATGGCACCAGAATACCGTAACCCTATTTTTACAAAAATAAACGAGAGCCCAACAATAATGGTTACCAGTATAAGTCCAATGTATGCCTGACCTTGCTTTTTATGCATTATTATCTCTTTTTAAATTTATATATTAAATGCGTTCCCGCATTCTTCTATTCGATTCAAAGGTAGGCTTGATTTTTCAATCTGCCTAACTCAACAGCTTGGGAAATCAATGCGGTTAATTAAACACCCACTGCCCGACCCTATTAGATGACAAAATTGTACTCAAATAATTTATGTTGCGTCTTGTAGTAATAAATAACATTACAAGAACGCTCTATTTTTTGAACATAAAATAAACAGCCAAAACTATAAAAACAAATGAAATAATGTGGTTGATTTTAAAGGTTTCGGTTTTGAATACGATGAGTGTAAAAATAGCAAACACAATTAACGTAATCACTTCTTGAATTACCTTTAATTGAATGAGCGTGAAAGGGCCACCATTTCCACTGAACCCAATTTTATTTGCCGGTACTTGAAACATATATTCAAAAAGTGCTATTCCCCAGCTAATTAATATGACTGAAACTATACCCAATTTACTAAACCATTTCAATTCAGAAAATTTCAAATGGCCATACCAAGCAATAATCATAAATGAATTGCTCAAAATTAGAAGCCCAATGGTTAAAATTGCTTTCATTTGTGTGTTACCTCATGCATAATTAACTGACTGACAACATATTAAACCCATCTTAGGTTGATGTGGAATTTGAATTTGTAATTCGAAAACTACTCTTCCATATTTATCAAATTGTACCTAACATCGTTAAATTCCAATTCACCGTAAATAAAATTCCCTTCAGGTTTTTGATAAATCAATTTAATAGTGCTAGGTAACCAGTATCCTTTGATTGTTCGATAGTTTCCAACTGGGGTAGCCCATGGATAACTGGTGTATTTTTCACCGTCTGTGTCATACCGATCATTACTAATGGAATTAACTAGTTCTCCACGCGCATTAAAATAAAGGGTTGCTCGTATGCTGATGCCTCCATTTTTAAAAATGGCGTTTACAGTTGTATCATTTACAGTCTCCCAAGTTATTCGGTTATCAATTAACGTGGCTGGAGCCATAAAACACATTTCACTGAATAGCGTAACCGTTTCAGCCTGATCAAGCTTATCTCCTTTAGCATCAACTACTTTAAACCAATTTAAAAGTCGAACCTCAAAAGTTGCCTTTTCATTTTGGTACATATGTTGTCCGGTGGCAGGCAGTCCCATTTTACTTGCCGTCATATAAAAATAACGAGAAGGTTGCTGAAAAAAATTATATTGAACTGATTTAAAATTCATATGTTTATCCGTGGGATTTGATCGCATTCGTCCAACAAATTCCGCTTTAAAATTCTTTATTTTTGGTTGACCTACCGACTTTGTAACTACAAGATACGTTTGCACAATTGGGGGCAAATGAGCAGTCTCGTGCTCCGTCAAAATATCGGTAGAAAGTGTATTGTTTTTTGAAAAGTCTTTTTCCACATAACTTGTAAATTCATTGAGCAACAGATGCGAACCAAAAGAGATCAATACTACAATCAAGATAAAGAGATTGGGTATTGTTCCAAATTTAGCATCGTTCCAAAAGTAGATGATGAGTATTTGGGAAGCGATCATCGCAAAAATTCCGAATAACCATGCATATTTGATATTCAAATAATAGAGAGTCCCATAGAGTAAAAACAAAACCGTTACCATAAACCATGCAACTCCCATTGGTTTAGAGACAGGAATTGAAAGCGCCTTAACCTTCTGTAAATCAAATGCTTTCACAAATCCAAGCAAGTGAATAAACCCATGAAGTAAAACGATTATTAAAAATACGACTCTTATTGCCATCTGTTTATGCTTTTTACTTATGGGGCCACTAAATGGGCTACATGGAAAATATCGTTCTCAACGAACCAAAGCGTTCACCGATCGATTCATCATACGTAAATAATTTCATTGTGAGGTGTGTCATTTTTGCGATTCTTTTTCCTAAGGTGTATCATCGACACTCTTTTTTGTCTTTATCATCGCATCGTAATCCTGATTTTTAATAATCCTTTTTCGCTCTTTAAATGCTGCATTGAAAATACTTCGTTGCGGATCAAAGAGCGGGGAAGTACACTTGGTTAAATCGATAATACTATGTATTACATCATCAGTTTGATATTTTCGATTAAGATACGTGCTTAAATTCGTCGTTAATTCGGGGTTTTCGACTTTATATTTATCCGATAGCCATAAAAGGAAAGGGATATCAAACATGTATATCGAAGCATTTGCTTCGGCATGTCCCCAAAAATCGCGATATTCGAATAGCTCCTCTCCGTGATCTGGAAAATACAGAAAAAGAGCGTTTGGGTGCTCGTTGCGTAACCCCTCAATGAAGGTGCGTAAAAGCCAATCATTATACAATACTGAATTATCATGTGCATTTATGACGCTAATGGGCCATGGTCTGTGATATGGCTGGGATGTTATGCCTTCGTCCGTTTTAAAATGGTTAAATTCCTTGGGGTATCTAATTGTTTTATCTGAATGGCTTCCCATTAAATGGATTATTATAAATTTCTTGAGTGCATTATCGTTTAGAGCAACTTGAAATGGTTTTAATAATCTTCCGTCAAAACAGATTGAGGGGTTCTCTTTATCAAATGTAAAATAAAACTTATTGGATTGCAAAGCAATTGCGGAAGATATTGTTGTATACCGGTCGGAAAACTCCTGATTTGAAAGCCAAAAGGTTTTAAAACCAGCACTTTTCATATATTCAATAATTGTTGGAGTTGAATACATCAAGTCCATATTCTCATGGTTTGCAAAAGTAAGCACTTTCGACAAAACCGGATTTGTATGGGAATGAGGAGCAATTACATCCTGGAAAACAAATAACTCGTCTCTTATTTCATTTAATAACGGATTGGTTTCACGCGTATATCCGTAAAGCCCTTGATGATATTTTGATGCCGACTCGCCAATCACAACCACCACTGTTATTGCACTATCGGGTTGAAAGTTCGTTATTTTTTCAACGAGATTCTGATTTGAGCGTTTTTCAATCTCACCAATAAAAAGTTGAATTTCCAATTTGTATTTTAAATAATTAGTCGCGAATTTATTGGGTATATTGTATTGCGACAAACCTGCTAACAAAGGAATTAAACACATACAAAAGCCGACTAATAACCGAATTAAAAGTTTTACTTTTTGATGTTTGAATCTAAGAATACGAATGGTTATGAATAACATTACCAACATAAGTGGCAATAAAACAGAGAGGATGCCTATGTTTATATTTTGTTTTACATAATCTACCGCTTCAACACTATTTGTTTCCCAAATTGCATAGTACGAACTGCTGGGCATCTCCGATCCATAGGTTAATATATGAGATATTGCTGGGATACTTGCTATAAAAAACAGCAGGAATATGAAAATAGAATATGGTTTTATTATCCGGGGCAATAAGATTGGCAATACTAAATATATTAAGGAAGCTGGGAATAAACGCGTGTATGTGTAGTAATTTAAAACACTATTGGAAAAAAGGAGGGAAATTTCTATCAATAAATTTGGAATTAAAATCAGTAAAAACAAAAGAATGATCTGTTTATAATATTGGTCTCCTTGCCGCTCGACGTTGAATAAAGCAGCTAAATAAGTACGAAAAATATTGATTAAAACGACGGACAAAACAAGCGCATATAGCACAATTGTGTTGGGTTCAAAGAAAAAGTAAAGAATTAAAAATGAAAAACTAGCAAAAAAGAATCGAGAACGTTGAACCATGTTTAGCTCTTCGGCCAGTTGAAAATGTTTTGTAATAAGTATTACTATTTTGTGCAATAACAAAAACACTAGGGAACATAAAAGAGCGCTGGTCAGTATCCGAATCTTGTTTCCCATAAAACATGGCCCAATCCCCATTTGCAACAAACAACCTTTAGCCCAATTAAATTGAATTGTTGCGCCCGCTATAAAACCACCCATTAAAATCATGAAAGCATTTAAGGTGTCCTTTTCGAAAAGGATTTTTCGTAATCTGTTTAATATCATAAAGTTATAATTATTGCAAATGTGAGAATTCTTAATCTGTTGTTTTTAATAAAAATCAACTATACGGGCTTAAACCGTGCGAAAATTAGATATACCTTGGTGTTTGATAAATTGCTTTAAAAGCTTTTTATGCGAATCTAGGCTCGTACCCAATTCCATTCAACGAAGATAGATATTGCTAATAAATATCCAAAATTATGCAAACTTTTCTTACAGAAAAAATTGAGTTAACAACCATCACGAAACTAAGTTGTTGCATAAAAAGATGAATAATTCAGATTTTGGGCGGTTACTTTATTGTACCAGAAGCCTCTACCTTACACGCTTCCCAGCCATTAATGACCACTTTTCGAGTGGTTCCCCACATATAACCACCAAATAGACCTGACGCTTGAACTACTCGATGACAAGGAATTAAATAGGCTATGGGGTTGCTTCCGATGGCAGTTCCTACGGCACGTGCTGCGTTTGGGTTTTGTATTATTTCTGCAATGTTGCCATAGGTAGCTAAACTTCCCATGGGGATTTTTAAAAGGGCCTTCCAAACATTGATTTGAAAATCGGTTCCTTTTAAGTGTAGTTTTATTGGATCAATTGTATCCCGATTGTGGGTGTAAACTTTTAACGCATTTTGCTGAATATCATCTGTTTGCTGAACAAAAGTGGCATTTGGGAATCGTTTTTTTAAGGATAAAAAAGGAACCTGTTGGTCGTCAAAAAACGCCATATAACAGATTCCCTTTTTGGTTGAAGCCACCAAAATATCGCCAAATATGCTTTCAGCAAAACTATAATTAATGGTTAAACTTTTCCCTTTATCCTCATATTCGTTGGAAGTTATTTCCTCAATTATCAACGGCAAATTAGGCAATCGAACCATTCCCAATAGTTCTAAAGTGTCTTTATTTTCATCATTTTCGGACGGCGAATTGTTCAAAATTTGTTTTACATATTCTACCCCAATATATTTTAAAAATTTCACAGGACTCACTCCCGCCCAATCATTAAAAAGCCGTTGAAAATCAGTAAAAGATAAATCTAAATTCTGTGCAATTTCGTCCAAGTTATATTGCTTGGTGGAGTTATGTTGCAAATAATCAACAACTTGTGTAATTTTTCGGTACATCGTAGGTAGTTGCTTAATCATAAACATCTTTGTTTGAAATTATAAAAATACGATATCATTTCCCATCATTTGTACACACTACATTATTGATCCATAAATCAATCCGGAAATAGTAGCCATAATAATTACTAAAATCACGTAAACCATGGTTTTTTGAGTTCCAACAACACCTCGAATTACCAACATATTGGGCAACGATAACGATGGACCGGCCAACAACAACGCTAAAGCGGGACCTTTACCCATGCCCGACGCAATTAAACCTTGTAAAATTGGTACTTCGGTGAGCGTGGCAAAATACATAAATGCTCCAACAATGGAAGCTGACAAATTGGAAAAGATGGAATTTCCACCTACCAACCATTGAATCCACTCGTTGGGAATAACCCCAGCAATGGTTTGTCCATCATGTGTTGAGCCCAGTAAAAACCCGGCAGTAACTACTCCAATGGCTAACAAAGGCAATATTTGTTTGGCAAATCCCCACGATGAGAGTGTCCATTCTTTGTTGTCCTCGTCATTTTTGTCAAACAACGTAATAATTGCTAACGAGGCAATGCCCACAAGCATGGGTACCAATGGAGCAAGCTTGGTACTGGGAATATATGTCGATGACAAAAGGGCTGAAACCACCGTTGCTAGTGCAGCAAATAATACCCATTGCCATTTAATTTTAAGAATTTTTATTAATGAATAGGCCAACAATAGGGAGAAAAATCCGGTGATGTGCCATTTATAAGCCCATAAATAATACCAAACACTTGAAGTATCGGCAGCTGCCGGTGCGCCCCAGTTTGCAAAAACCAGGATAAATACCAAAACAAAAAAGTGAAACGAAGTTTGACTCATTGGACGCTTCTCAGGTGGCCATTGAATGTTCATTTGCTCCTCTTTTTTTATCTTTTCCTCTTTTCGGTAGATAAAGGACATTGTTAAACCAATGACAACACTGAATGTAACTGCTCCAATGGTTCGTGCAACGCCCATTTCAAAGCCCAAAATACGGGCGGTAAGAATGATTGCCAATATGTTTATGGCCGGTCCCGAATAAAGAAAAGCAATGGCTGGTCCTAAACCCGCTCCACGCTTATGAATGCTTGAAAAAAGTGGCAAAATTGTACAACTACAAACGGCCAAAATTGTACCCGAAAGAGATGCAACAGAGTAAGCCAACCATTTTTTTGCATTTGCACCAAAGTATTTTAATACCGAACCTTGACTAATAAAAACCGAGATTACACCCGCAATAAAAAATGCAGGCAATAAACATAACACAACATGTTCTCGTGCGTACCATTTTACAAGATCAAAGGTGGCATCTATGGCCGTATTAAAAGTGGCACTTTCGATTGGCAAGAAAAAAACAACTCCGAAAATTATTCCAATCCATAAAAGAATTTTCAACTCTTTTTTAGTTTCCATTATATTTCATTTTAATATTTCGCAAAATAGCGGAACGGATGGTTAAAAAAATATTTGTTATTCAAAATAAAAGCGCAATGTTATTTTGCACTGCAATTTATGCCCGATTTGCCTTTCAACTCTTGTTCAAAAAAAGCATCGCACATGATTTTTGCTTTTTCAAAATTCTCTCGATGGATACAGTATTTGATATATGGAGATTCAATTTCACCTTGTATTAAGCCTGCATATTTCAGCTCCTTTAGATGTTGCGACAGCGCAGATCTCCCAATGGGCAATTCGTCCACCAAATCTCCGCTATAGCAACAGGCATCCATTTCCGATAATTTTTTCACAATATAAACGCGCACAGGATGACTCAAAGCCTTTGCAAATTCGGCCATCGCCATAATATCTTGCGAGTACTCAATTTTCTTAGCCATTGATCTGATTTTCAATTTGTTTTTTAATTTCATCTTTCGATGGGAGTCGTCCACTGATAACCACTTTTTCATTAACCACCAGTGCTGGTGTGCTAACTACCCCATAATTCATAATTTGAACAATATCTTCAACCTTGCTAATTTCAGCCTCAAAGTTGTTCTCATTCACCACTTCCGTTGTCAATTTCATAAGCGTTATACACTTTGGACAACCTGTACCTAGAATTTTAATTTTTGTTTTCATGGAGGGACCGATTTAATTTCATTTTATCATTACGCAAAATAACGAAATGATTTTCGTTTCAACAAATATTCTTATGTTTTTTTATAGAAATTCGGTAATTTTTTATTTAACTACTTGGTATGTAACAATATAATTTCGTAACGCATATGTTGATTCAAATTCTTGATAATCGATTCAATTCGTATTTTTTCACCCTCGCAGAAATAAATAGCAATACAAAATAGAGACGAGACACCATTTTGCACGCATTAGGATGGGTAAAGACAGGACGGGTTTAAATCGCAAACCATAATGAACGAGGGAATAATATTGCGCCCCTTTGATATGTTACTTTTCCAAAGTTTTCGATTTATTATTGTCAACCGGAAGCTATTCTTTTCCTTCGGTAATCGATTTATTAGTTAGGGTCAAAGTCACTAAAAACCCAACGCTCAAAAGGATTGTTCCCGCCATGTAGGTTCTCGGACCAATCATCTCCGGAGTGTTGGCATAAAAATCGCGAATAAATGCGGCAACCTGAGGACCAACAATCCCACCAATGGACCATGCTGTAAGGATTACACCGTAAATAACAGGCATTAGTTTGGAATGAAATACATCGAGCACATACGATGGCATTGCACCAAAACCGCCACCATAGCACAATAGTACGTAGCAGACCAAAATACCGAAAATCCAAGGATTGCCGGTAAACATCATGAGGATAAATACCAAGATTTGAGAACCTAAAATCAAACGGAAAACCTGAATTCGACCAATTTTATCCGATATTCCACCCCAAAAGAATCGACCAATTCCATTAAACAACGAACTGATGGCAATTAACGTTGCTCCGACTACCGCAAGCGACTCGGTGCTCATTGTAGCATCTTGTATTCTAAATAAATCCTGAATCATAGGCGATTGCAAACCAATGAACATTATTCCTGCCGAGATATTGAGAAAGAAAATAAGCCACATACCCAAAAATTTTGTGGAAATCAGACTCTCTTTAACCGTTAAACGATCTTCGTGACTTTGTGTGGTGGCGCTTTTCACAGGAGGAGTAAAACCTTCGGGCACAAATCCTGCCGGTGGATTTTTCATGCTCAAACCTGCGGGAATGCCAATAACCATGAGCACTAGAGCGATATAAAAAAATACTTGAACCATGTTTCCATCCGTAAGACTTACCAATATTGGGGCAATCAACTTTGACATTACCAGCGCACCCAAGCCAAAACCCATAACAACCATTCCGGTAATGAATCCCTTTTTGTCGGGAAACCATTTTGAGGCCGTAGCTACTGGCGTTACATACCCCAATCCCAAACCAATTCCGCCAATAACTCCAAAACCGATGTAAAAAAGAGATAAACTATGGATATACATAGCATACGCACTAATTAAATAACCTACGCCGTACAATAATGCACCTATGGAAGCCAACTTTCGAGGGCCATATTTGGGAAGAATCATTCCGCCAACGGCGGCGGATAAACCAAGAAATAAAATCGCCAAACTAAATATCCACATGGTTTGGACATTGCTCCAGCCATACTCGGCTATAATTGGCTTTTGGAAAAAACTCCACGCATACACAGTTCCCAAAACTACCTGAAGTAGCGTTCCCATTATTGCGATAAACCATCGACTTGAATTTGCTTTATTCATTGGAGTAAGGATTTTATTTTACAATTTATTTCACGTTTCAATTTACATCCATATTTCAGATGCAAGCCTTCTTTTTTCGACTTACAAGTACGTCCTATAGTTTTTGCTTCGTTATTAGATACTGAAATGTCTGTAAATTTGATTCCGCATAGTCCTTCATTTTTCGTACCATATCGGGCTTTACTTTCGAATAATCAGTTAAATCACCATCTTTATAACGGTAAAGCCCCACACTGTTTTCCTTGGTAACAATTAACAACCACTCCTGATCAACAACACCATATTTATCGTCCACATTAAAATAGATATAGGGTCGTTCGTCCCGAAAAAGGTTGATACCCAATGTGTTGTTTTGAAATGGAATTCCGAGCAAACCCATAATGCTTGGGAAAACATCGATTTGGCCTGCCATTTTATCGTATATCCTGTTTTCCTTAATTATGTTTGGCTGATAAAATAGTAATGGCGAGTGATTGTAATCCAACGAGATGTCATAATTGGCACTTAAAGGTGCTCCATGGTCGGCCACAAAAACAAAGAGCGTGTTCTTGTACCATGGCTGATTGGACGATAATTGAATGAACTTTTCAAGGGAATAATCAGCATATTCGACGATCTGTTTTTTGATATCCGTATTGTGTGGCTTAAAGTATTCGGGCACATAATAGGGTCCATGATCGCTTGCAGTCATGTATACGGAAAGAAATGGTTGCCCCTTTTCACTTAAAACGTTCAATATGGGAATCGAAAACTCGAACATAAAATCGTCGGGAACACCCAACGTTGTTTTTATTGCTTCGCTTGGATAATCACTCTGTGAAACCACCCTTTCAAAATCATTTGCCATCAAAAATCCTTCGACGTTATCGAACTGTCCGTCATGGGTTGTGAAATATATGGTTGAATAACCATGTGTTTTTAGGGTTGACGCTATGCCGCGATATTGCATAATCGACGACTCCTTCATGGGATGCTGTCTAAATAAAGCAGGATAGGAAAACAAAGTACTAAAAACTCCGTTAAATGTATGAATACCAGCAGTGTATGCGTTCTCAAAATAGATTCCTTCGTTGGAAATGCGATCAAGAAATGGGGTGAGTTTATTGGGATTTCCGTGTCGTTCCATTTTTGCGGCACTCATACTTTCCATAATCACAATAACTATGTTTTTTAGTTCGGAAATTGTATCGGTGCTGTTTTCAGCCCTTAGAATGGGATAAGTAGGATCGGGTTCCGTAATATTTAGATATTTCTGAATGTTTGAAATGGCAATATCTTCATCCATCAATTCAATGGGCTTATTCTCTTCCCTTCGTTTATCGAAAAAACTACGCATGAGTGTAAAACTAGGGTTGAGGCCTAATTGATTGAGAAATGGATTGTTACAGAAATATGCGGTTCCCACGCGAATTGGCGATTTTTCGTCTATCCGACCTCTCGCTCCTACAAACATTACGCCCAGAAATAAAATGGAAACAACGATGTTTATTAAGATTGCAGGTCTATTGTTATTTTGCTTTTTTGATAAGAGAATGACTCTCAGGACTTTATAAAATAAAACGATCAGTATTACAAAGGGTAAAACATACAGCCAGTAGCGCGGTTCTTCCATCACCATTTTCAATACAAATAGGGGACTGTCGGCCCACTCAAAGGCAGTGACAGAAAATCGAGAAAAGAATTGTTTGAAATAGGGAATGTCGGCTGCGGAAATTGCAAACGTAAAGGCAAAGAGAACCAATGTAAAGTAAAAGGCAACTGTTTTTAAAAATTGAGTCCTGAAAATAAGATGATTAACGGTTAGGATCAAATAGGGAATCAACATTATATATCCACAAATAACAAGGTCGAAACGTATTCCCATTACAAATGAATAAAATATATCGGCTGTCGAAGTGCTCTGGTCGATCCGATCTATTTCGCTTATGAATAGAATAAATCGGAAGATGGTGAAAACTGTCAATGCGAGCGCATATATTTTCACGGTCGTAAACACATTTCGAAAATTATTTTTACTTGCCATTTTTCAAATAAATTACGCTGTTCCTATCTTGATTTTCGGTCTAATTGATTCGGAAAGTGGATTTTACGCTTTTTATATCATATTTTTCTCGTTCCAAACAGACAACGGGATGCATTCCAACAATACCGAACAAACCAGAATGCAAATGTAGGGAGTTCCAACGGATGTACCATCGTCCCCATGATTATTTGTACGCCATTGTAAGCAATCGTGCGAATAGGAGGGATTTTGGGAAAATCATGTGTCAACATTTCCAAACGGGAGATAACCCTAGATGGTTGTCCTCTTTTGTTCCTAATATTTGTGTAAGATTTTGAAAATCAATTATCTTACCCCGACCTTAAAGGGAGGATTTGATTTTCGTCACTCCCCTTAGAGCTGGGGTTAATGAAGAAAATTAAGTTCTAATTTGGGTGTAAAAATGAATAACCATTCTATTTAATACAAAAGGTTCTTCTTGGATGAATTTCTCCAACCGGCTTGATTTTCATAATCCACGAAATATACTTTTAGATCCGCCTGATTTTCATAGTCCACAAAAAATATCTTCTTTTTTGCTTGACTTGAATAGCTCGTAAAGAACCATTTACCATCATTTGTACCCGCTTGGTTTTCGTATTTTACTTTATAAACCTTCAAGTCGGCTTGATTTTCATATTTAACCACAAAAACTTTCACATCCGCTTGATTTACATAGTCCACAGAATAAATTTTCTGAGCATGTGCAAAACTAAACGTGAAAAATAGGATCGCAATAAATAGTAATTGTTTCATTTTTTTGAGTTTAGGATGTTTCTAATTTAACCTTACCGGCTAAACGGTTATTTTGAATATTAAACAACTAAGATACGAAAGAAATAATAACAAAACTCCTTACTCCAAATATTTATGTTGTTTGAAGAAATCGTTCAATTTAACGACAAATCAGATTTTTTGGTTTGTTTTTAGAAATGAAAGCCCACAAGTTTTTATTTGAGATATTTACAAATACATTTTTTGCGTAATATTCCACTAGAAACCGTTCACGAAAGTAGCCTGTTTTTATATTTCAATGATTTGTTTTTTATCCTTTTTACTCTTCATCCATGGTAGCAAAGCTTTTACAAAATTAGCAATGCCTTAAATTTGTCATTGAAAAAAAATAACAAAATAATCGAATCTTGTTGTGTATTTATTTGTCTTTGATTATATTTGCAGTCTGAAATATTTGACAATAGCAACTATATCATTTCACCATGGAAAATTTATGCGAGATTAAAGACATTTTTAAGAAAATTCATCAGTTTGAACAGGAACTGAACAACGAAGTAAATGTCACCATAAACGAGGCAATGGTACTTTGCAGCATATACGAAACCATAAAATGTTCGGGGGATATATCCGCCGACACCGGAATATCGACCAGCAGAACCTCGCGGGTGCTGTTGTCGCTGGAGCAAAAAGGGTATATCATCCGAAGTTTTGATGGTGCCGACAAACGAAAAATGATGTTTGAACTCACCTCCGAAGGCGTAAAAAAGAAACTGGAGATTAGTGAAATTGATTTTAATTTAGATTTTAACGTGCAGTAGTTCGTTGAAATTTAGCATTTTTCAGATATTTAATCCATGTTTCGATTTTGCTCAATATAGCCTAAATTAGTAATATTGAAACCATTGACATTTTGATCAGAGTCGAAAAAACAAGAATTCACCAAAACAGTTAACATAAAAAAAGAACATATATGAAAATTATCATTGTAGGCGGAGTCGCTGGAGGAGCAACCACTGCTGCCCGATTAAGGAGAATGGATGAGAAATCAGAAATCATCATGTTTGAACGCGGCGAATACATTTCGTATGCCAATTGCGGTCTTCCATACTACATTGGAGGCGTAATTTCAGATCGCGAAAACCTATTTGTTCAAACCCCCGAAGCATATAGCCAACGTTACAAAGTGGATGTTCGTGTTTTGAACGAAGTGATTTCGATTGTGCCAGAAACAAAAACAGTGAATGTGAGAGATCTACGCACTGGTAAAGAGTATTCGGAATCATACGACAAATTGGTATTATCGCCGGGTGCAGAACCAGTTCGTCCCAATTTACCAGGAATAGACAGCGATGGAATTTTCACCATGCGCAACGTTACCGACACGGACAAAATTAAATCCTATATTGACCACAAAAATATTAAAAGTGCCGTTGTGGTAGGTGCTGGATTTATTGGTTTGGAGATGGCCGAAAACCTTCATAAACTGGGAATATTTGTCTCCATTGTTGAGATGGCAGAACAAGTAATGACTCCATTGGACTACTCCATGGCTTCGATTGTACATCAGCATCTGAAAACCAAAAATGTAGCCTTCTTCCTAAACGATGGGGTTTCCTCATTCGAAAAGGAGAACAACCATATCGTTGCAACCCTAAAAAGCAGTAGAAAGATCCATGCCGACATGGTTATTCTTTCCATTGGAGTGCGAGCCGACAGTAAACTAGCCCGTGAATCGAATTTAAGCATTGGAACTACGGGAGGAATTGTTGTTAATGAATTTTTGCAAACGTCAAATCCCGACATTTATGCCGTAGGCGATGCCATAGAGTTTGAGAATCCAATTATCCACAAAAAACAAATTACCTATTTAGCCGGTCCGGCCAATAAACAAGGTCGAATTTGTGCCGATAATATTGTGCTTGGCAACAAATCGGTCTATAAAGGCTCCATTAATACCGCCATTGCCAAAGTTTTCGATCTAACCGTAGCATCCACCGGGGTTTCGGGAAGAACATTAAAGAATGAGAAAATTTCATATTTGTCGGCCATTACACACTCTGGATCGCATGCTGGATATTATCCGGGTTCCATTCCAATGAGTATTAAAATTGTGTTCTCGCCCAAAGATGGCAAATTATATGGTGCTCAAATTGTTGGTTATGAAGGTGTTGACAAACGGATTGACTTGCTGGCCGGAATTGTGAAATTTAACGGAACCATTTACGACTTAATGGAGATTGAACACGCCTACGCTCCTCCATTTTCGTCGGCTAAAGATCCCGTGAACATAATGGGTTTTATAGCCGAAAATATTCTAAATGGCTCCATGAAACCCTTCTCGTGGCGCGAGATTGAATCCATCGACTTATCAAACACGGTTCTGATTGATACACGCACTAAAGATGAGTTTGAATTGGGTGCTATTCGAGGTGCAATTAATATTCCCATTGATGAAATACGAGATCGATTAAGCGAGATCCCCAAACAAAAGAAAATAGTGATTTATTGTAGCGTTGGACCTCGTGGTTATGTGGCTGTCAGAATCTTAATGCAACTTGGTTACACCGAAGTTTACAATTTGATTGGAGGATACAAAACCTATGAGTTTGCCATTCAAAAACAAAGCAACGAGGATGTATATGCCAACGATATGGTTGGAATTGATAATCAGATATATCAGGTAGAAAGTCAACCGAAGGATGTCTTGGCCACTTCCATTAAAACGATCACCATTGATGCTTGTGGATTGCAGTGTCCTGGTCCCATCATTAAATTGAAAAAGAGTGCCGATGCGGCTTTGCCAGGGCAGATTATGGAGATTAAATCAACCGATCCTGCATTTTCTGCCGATGTAAAATCGTGGGCTAAAATCACCGGAAACCGAATTATTGATGTTAAGGAATCGGCGGGTGTCATCACGGCTGTTATTGAAAAACAGGCGATAGTGCAAGCAGCTAGTACGATGAGCAACGCCACAGCTAAAAACAAATCCATTGTGGTATTCAGCGACGATTTGGATAAAGCCATTGCTTCCTTTGTAATAGCAAACGGAGCCGCTGCTGTTGGAAGCAAAGTTTCACTCTTTTTCACCTTCTGGGGATTGAATATGATTAAGAAACAAAATCCAGAGCCCGTTTCCAAAGGATTTATGGACAAAATGTTTGGTTTTATGATGCCTAGGAATAGCAAAAAATTGAAGCTCTCGAAAATGAATATGTGGGGAATGGGTCCAAAAATGATTCGAAACGTCATGAAAAACAAAAAGATAGAATCCCTAGAATCGTTAATACAGCAAGCCCACGAGAGCGGAGTTGAATTTATAGCTTGCACCATGTCGATGGATGTAATGGGCGTAAAAAAAGAGGAACTTCTCGATTATGTCACTTTTGGCGGAGTTGCTGCATATTTGGAAAGGGCGGAAGAGTCGAATGTAAATCTATTTATATAGCGTTTGTAAGAAAACCCCAATTGCTGCCACTAAAATTGGTTAGCAAGATCTATAAAAAAACCGTCGGTCAACTTAATTGGCTTACGGTTTTTTTAAACCATTATCACTAATATCGTTTACCTTTCATTAAACTACTCCCCAATGGTTGGACAGGATTAATGGAGGACTATGATAATTTCAGGTTGTTTGATAAAAGCAGGGCAAAACAAAGGAGGTTCGTAGAGCTACGGTGTGTTTAAGATTAAGAAGGAGTATAGAGATTTTTTTTAATAGCATGTTTATTCGTATATACTTGTGAGGAGTATTTATTGGTTCTATTAAATGGGGTCAATTTATGTCATCTTCATCATTGGGAATCTTGTTTTTGAGTTCCAAAATAAAGGAGCTGTAAAATATGCTAAAGTCGCTCTTATTGTAGGTATTATCCTCAATTTGTCATTTTTGGGACATTATAAGCATAGTCTTATTTTTCTTAATAGCCTTTCGCACGTAGAGATAAAATCCAAGCAACCCACAATGTTTAAAAGCATAGTATTAAGACGTAAAATGTCATCGTTTTTAGGAGTTTTATTTAACTATATTTGCGGACTTTTAAAATATAGAGTTAAGGAAAATGAAAAGAGTTATAACCGCCATAGTATTTGCATTGCTATTTTTACCGCAAGTAGTTCTATCACAGGATACAGTACCCACAGTTCGATTGAAATTTGACACCCGTTTTGACTTTACGGCTAAAGTCCCAATGCAGGATAGTTTATCCACCTTGTCGAGTTTTGATGGAAAATACTTAAACATTATACTCGATGGGGAGATTAATGACAAATTCTCGTATAACTATCGCCAACGAATGATCCTAGACAGCAAACCTACCTATCAGAGTTTCTTTAATGCCACCGATTATCTATACCTTACCTATAAAATAAATAGAAATTTCTCTGTTGCCGGAGGGAAACAAATAGTTGCCATAGGAGGCTTTGAATATGATGAGGCACCCATCGACATCTATTTTTGGTCAAACTTTTGGAACAATGTTACTTGCTATCAAATTGGAGGTTCATTGAACTACAAAACATCGGACGACAAACACACAATAGGATTTCAAATTGTTAATTCGCCTTTCACAACAGAATCACTGCAAGGCATCTATGCCTATAATCTAATATGGCATGGGAATTTCGACGGATTTAACACTATTTATTCCCTAAATAGAATCGAAGTTGAAAAAGCTGAATACATTAATTATATAACGTTGGGAAACAAATTCAGCATAAATAAATTATCGGTTGAAGTGGATCTAATGGATCGATTTTCAGACAATCAAACGAATTTATTTTCGGATTATTCCATTATTGGTAAATTCAAATATTCCCTAAATAACAAATTATCCCTACATGTAAAAGCAGGATATGATCAGAATAAGTCACAAGAACCTACTGATCTATTTATTTACGACCGTTATGTAATCCCTGGAACGGAGCATGCTTTTTATGGAGCAGGGGTGGAATATTATCCCATAAATGACAGTAGGGATTTGCGAATACATGCCGTTTGGACATCAAATAACAACACATTACAATACCAAACCTTTAATATTGGTGTTCGTTGGCAAATGAATATTTCAAAGAAAAAAGTCACACAATAATAGCCGTTTATGAAGTATAAATCATTTAAATTTCTGACAAAACGAAGAACCGAGGCTGGATTATTCTTAATCATTTTCCTTGGAATCTTTACGTTTATTGGGAGCAGGATGGGTTTGCCAAACATGCTTAATACCATTATGCAAACCTCGTACAGCTTATTAATCGACACTGTTTTTTACATCATGGCAATTACCGTACTATCGGGAGCGCTGGGCAAACTTTTAACCGAATTTGGAGTTGTTCGCCTACTAGAAGTGATGTTAAAACCATTGATGAAACCACTTTACAATCTGCCAGGCGTTGCAGCATTAGGTTCGTTGTTAACATTTTTATCGGACAATCCTGCAATCATTAGTCTTGCCAAGGACCAAAACTTCAACCGATATTTTAAAAAATATCAATTAATCTCGCTCACCAACTTTGGAACATCGTTTGGAATGGGTTTGGTTGTTATCATTTTCATGGCTGGAAGAGGTTTCGGTTATGCTGCTATTGTTGGATTAATAGGTGCCGTCATTGGTAGTATAATTTCAACCCGACTGATGCAAAAGTTTACCATTAAGTTGTATCCCGAATTAGAAACGGAACAAGTTGAAGGTGGCGACGAACAGAAAATCTCTTTTAAATCGGAAGGGAGCGTTTTTTTAAGAGGATTAAATGCGATACTCGATGGAGGAAAAACAGGGGTAGATTTAGGTCTTGCCATTATTCCCGGAGTACTAATTATTTCAACATTTGTGATGATTCTTACCTTTGGCGCTGGCGCTGAGGGTTACACAGGAAAAGCCTACGAGGGGATTGCACTACTGCCCTATCTTGCACAAAAAATCAATTTTGTATTTGAATGGTTATTCGGATTTCATAATCCTGAATTAATTGCTTTTCCAATAACATCGCTGGGAGCAGTAGGTGCTGCACTTGGTTTAATTCCTAAATTTCAAAATGCGGGTTTACTCGATGGCAATGCAATAGCTGTGTTTACTGCAATGGGTATGTGCTGGAGTGGTTTTTTAAGCACTCACACGGCAATGCTCGATTCGCTCGGATACAGAAAACTGACAGGAAAAGCACTTCTTTCACACACCATAGGCGGTCTTTTTGCCGGAATATCGGCCCACTGGATTTTTGTTATATTAAGCTTACTGTTTTAATGCACTATGGTTTTATCTGTTTCCCTACAATCACCCAAGGGAAGCAGATAAAACTTTACAATTAAAAAACACATCTTTTCTGCTAATGCTAATTACAGTAATGCAATAACTCGCTCAAGTTTAACTTTAATCTCTCGGGCAATTTCCATAAGTTCTTTATTATCAACAGCCATCAATGAAGCTACCGGATCGACAGCCGCCACTTCAATTTTGTTGCTTCCTGCTTCCTGAACAATTACGTTACAAGGGAGCATTACTCCTATGTTATCTTCGTGTTGCAATGCTTTATGGGCAAATTTTGGGTTACAAGCTCCCAATATTCTATATTTTCTGAATTCAACATCAAGTCCTTCTTTTAGCTTTTTCTGAACATCAATTTCAGTTAATACCCCAAACCCTTCTGTTTTTAACGCTTCTGTTACAAGTTCTATGGTTTGCTCGAAACTCGTGGTCATTGTTTTACTCATATAGTATTTCATGATTTCTTAGTTTTTAAGTAATTCATAATAATATGTTTACGCGGTTAAGCTCTAATTATAACACTATTGTGTTTAAAATGTTTGCGAGATCTAGAATCATTGTCAATTACAATTATTGGTTAAAATTATTGTACAAACCCAACTTTAATATTTTCTATTACTATCGTTTGACGAACTGAAACATATGTATTTCCAGGGATCGAGTCAATTGTTAGTCAATAATTCATTTTGTTATTTACAAAAACAGACCTTCTTCGTTTTGATAAATTGCAAGTTTTGACATTTCATTTTATCCAGCTCACCATTTCTAATCTCACATATCTGACAAATACGTTTCAATAACCACCGTAATCACTATAACAACACGATAACTTATTTTATATAACGCTATTAATTAAATATTTAGTTATATTATATTGTTGTTTTCACACAACACACGAAAATTTTAATTAAATAATATGCATTAAAACAGCGTGTTATATGCAATATAATGTGCATTTTTGTAAAATCATTATATTAACAACTAAAGTTGGAATCATGAAGAAAATCTTTACCATTATTTTGCTCTTTGTGCTGGTTGGTATATCAAGTAATACAAGTGCACAAAATGAAAAATTCAAGGCTCTATTTATGTATAATTTCACGAAGTACATTGAATGGCCTAGTACAATGCAAACGGGGGATTTTTTGATAGGTATTTTAGGTAACTCTCCCATGAGAAGCGAACTGGAAGTTATTGCTTCAAAGAAAAAAATTGGAGATCAAACCATTAAAGTACTAACGTTTAATTCGATCAATGATGTATCGAACTGTCACATCCTCTTCATACCCAATGAAAAAAGTGCTTCATTGGAGGAAATCGCTCTGAGGTTAGATGGCAAAGGGGTGCTAATTATAACCGATAAACCCGGATTGGCACGACGAGGTGCAGCCATTAATTATATCATTATTGACGGAAAGCAAAATTTCGAGATTAGCAAAAATGCCTTCAATAATCAGCATCTAAAAGTAAATGCTGCGCTCTACACACTCGGAACAGCAGTTGATTAATCAACATGATATGGGATAAAACAATACAAATCATTAGATCAAAAACCATGAAAAAAAATATATTACTAATCATTGTCATGATTTTATTCGGAACCCTGGCTACGCAAGCTCAAGAGGGAGGATTAAATACAAAAGAGATGACAAAAAAAGAGTTGATGAAGCTGAACTATGACCAACTTCTTGAAATGCCTTTTGGTGAATTAAAGAGAATGGCAGAGTTAATCGGTGTCTCAACTGATGAACTTTTAAAGATGGCTTTAAACAGGGAAGTGAGCTCGGCTTCAAAAAAAGGAGAAAGTGTATTTGAATCACCCTTGTCAACAACGGTTATCTCCAAAGAGGAGATAGAACTCACGGGAGCAACAACCTATGAAGAACTATTTAGATCGGTTCCTGGAATGATTATTAGAGAAGAGTCAAATGGCAACTTCGATATTCACATTCGCGGAAACGACAACCTACCTCCAGGCAACTTTTCACACTTTTCAGAAAACACGATGACCCTTGTAATGATTGATGGACGTATTGTGTACAACTACATAAATGGAGGTACCATTTGGGAGTCGATTCCTGTTTCCTTATCAGACATTGAGCGAATTGAAATAATAAGAGGCGCATCAACTGCACTATATGGACCAAATGCTGTTTCAGGTGTTATCAATATCATTACACGTAATCCAAATCAGATTGGCGAATATTTACATGGATCCATCCAAGTTGGCAACAACAATTCATACGTTGGAAATATTAGTTTTTTAAACCGCACCAATGATAAATTTGCTTTTAAACTATCGGGGGCTTATGATTTTAGAGATCGGTCACAATCAGATTTTTATCAATACCTAACCGGTACTTATGTTTCTGCTGACTCTATCACGAGTATGTTTGGAAATCCACTTGCAGCAAGCTCACCCAATGCTAACCTCAGTAAAAAAGTATACAGTGCCAATGCCGGGATATATTACGATCCAACCGCCGAAATATCAATGGAATTAAATGGTGGATGGCAATCGTCGGAATCGCAAAGTATGTTTTTCGAAAACCTTGCTACACCATTTGGAATTCGCGATTCTAAAACCGGATATTTTGATTACAAGGCTTCAGCATACGGATTTCAAGCTCAAGTAAATTTCTTGGCTGGAGAGCAAAACCTACATCAGAAAATGATTAAACCAGTAATTCAGTACGATATGAATGTG
>JAQVXQ010000163.1 GCA_028709085.1 Salinivirgaceae bacterium
CATTTATTTTTCCCCCCTTACATTTTTGGAATATTTCAATGTTTAAGATATCTTCAATTTCTTCCTTTTTACTTCCTTGATATACATCATAAGGTGGATTTCCAATCACAATATCAAATCCTCCATTTCCATTCACCAAATATGGGTTTAGTACTTCCGGGAAATCGAGTTTCCAATCGAAATGGTTAAACGGTTCTGTGGGGTTTTGCTTGAGGTTTTTTAGCTTTTTTATGGTGCGTAACCAGCCCTGCGTTTTTTGGTAAAGCTGCTGGGCAACCACAAACTTTTTATTGTCCTTATAATTGGTTCTTGCCGGTTCTTGTTCCAGCCCTTCGGTTTTCACCATTAGTTGAAGCTGGTTTACAAGTACATCTATTTTATGGTTGCGTATTTCGAGCGCCAATGCTTTCTTGTCTTTATTTTTCGGGTCGAAATATTTTCGCTGTTTATCGGTCAGAGTTTGAAGCAACTGCTTCCGGTTTTGCAGGTTTTCATTGCCATACATATCGGTTTGGGTTTCCACCTTAATTTCCCAATCAATTTCCACAATTTCGCCATCAAATTTGCTGATGAGGCTGTCGCCCACCACAATTTTGTAGTCGAGGTTGGGCAGCGGGTTTGGTTTTACTTCGTCCACCACCAAACTCAGCCAAAAGCGCAGGCGTGCAATGTCAACTGCGCCCTTTTCAATATCAACGCCATAAATGGAGTTTTGAATAATGTTGAGTTTGGTTTTGGCAGGGTTCCACTCCTTGCCGTTTTCGAAGGAAATCAACTCTTTTATGCCAAAAATTTCCTGTAACAGTCCCATGGGGAATGCACCGGAGCCAATGGCAGGATCGCAAATTTTTACCCTGTCGAGGGCGTTTTCGAGGGCATTCAATTCAGGTTTAAGAATGGGGTCAATCTCTTTCTCTTTCAGCAAGCGGGTAACGGCTTTGCGTTCAGCAACTTCGTCCTTTATTTGCAACGTGGTACAGAGGTATTCCGTTAAACTCTCTTGGCACATGTAGTGCACAATTTCCTTTGGAGTGTAAAATGCGCCTTTGTCCTTGTTGTCTTCGAGCAGGTTTTCAAAAATATGTCCCAACATCTCCGGGTCAACGGCCACCGTTTGATCATCGGGGCTATCTTCATAGACCGTAAAATTGAACGCATCCAAGAAGTCGAGAAAACCACGAGCGTTTCCGTTGCTTTTTGCAGTGAGAATGACGTCTTCAAAATCGGGATGATGAAAGAGCGTTGATTTAAAGGTGAGCAGACTTCCATCAAACTCCTCCTTATCGAACAAGCCGCCGTTCAGGAAAGGCACTTTAACGGTTTTACCGTCAGGCATTTTGAAATCGTCGTTTGCTCGCTCTTTATTGAGCGTATCAAAGAAAAGAACACTAAGCCAACTACTGTAAAAGGTTTCATCGCCACCCGATTGACTAAAAAGCTGCTTTATAAAATCGTCAAGACCATCCGTATAATTTGTATCGTTTGCCCCCAACCATCCTTTTTTCTGTACAAAATAGAGGAACACGATACGTCCCAGCAACTTCTTTACAAAATCGCGGATGGGTTTGCTTGCCTTCTCATTTTCCTGTTTAGTGGCATTAGGCAGGAACGTGATATTAAAAACGGTTTTTCGGTAGTTGGACTCTTGCAGATAATTGCAAAAATTTTGGTAATGGAGGGTATATTCGTCAAAAAAAGCGTTGCTCAGTATTTCTACAGAGAAAGCATTTACAAGGGTTTGAAATGCAATTTCCTTTTCGGTGCTCAGCACCTCGAACCGTTCGGCTGCCGTTTTACAACTTTCCGAAGGACCCAGTAAAAAGGTGTACCGTTTTGCATTGGTGGTTTTCTCTTTTACTCCTTGTTCGGTTAAAATGCTGTCTTTAGCGACCAATGTAAGCCTCCAGAGATTTTCATTTGCCGGCGCAACAAAGTTAATGAGTGCCGCTTGTCCTGCAATGAGCAGTTTACGAACATATTGTTGAATAGCAACCTTGCTCTGCTCAAGTCTTACGGTTGGCTGCAACAACACTTCGTAACAGGTAATTTCGGTAGCATCGTCCAATTTAATATTCCCGTAAATCCAAACACGATCAATGACCATCGATTCGGAGTTATTGGGAGTAACCGTAGCAGGAATTAAACCCGAACTCAGGGTAAACCCTGCACTAAAAACAGGGCTTAGAACCTTCTGGGCAAAAAGGAGTCTGTCGTAGGGTTTACGTAATGCGTTTTGTAGATCAATTCTGTTAGCTGGCATATTATTTTAGTTTATTCAATTGCATATTCCCGAGCAATGATTTCATTTGAGTGATTGCAACCTGATTGAGTTGCCGTAACCGTTCCGATTGAGCTAAGCCTTGATGTATTAAAACAGCATTGATACTTTCGAGATTGCTCAAAACCACCAGTTGTTCAATTGTGGCCATATCTCTCATATTGCCCTTTGATTCAGGGTTTTCTGTGCGCCATTGCAATGCTGTTTTCCCAAATAGAGCTACATTTAATAAATCAGCTTCATTTGCATACACAAAACTGATCTCCTTTCCGGTAAGTTCTTTGGGAATAAGATTTTCTTTAATAGCATCGGTATGAATACGATAGTTTACTTTCGCTAATATACGTTGTAAGTTCCAATCTAATTTGAGTCGGTTGGTTTCATCTTCTTTTAGACGTTGGAATTCTTTGATAATATAGAGTTTGAATTCTATGGAAATCCAAGAAGCAAATTCAAAGGCAATATCTTTATGCGCAAACGTTCCTCCATATCTTCCTGATTTAGAGATAATTCCAATGGCATTGGTTGTTTCAATCCATTTTTTGGGTGTCATAACAAAGCTGTTCAACCCGGCTTGTTTTCTAAACCCCTCGAATTCGAGGGGTTTAAACTCTGAATTATATATGCTTTCCCAAAAGCCGAGTAATTCAATGGTATTGCGGTTACGCATCCAGTTTTGAATAATGGAATCGGTATGTTCAGCATCTTTATATCGAGCAATGTCGGTCAAGGAAATGAAATCAGATTCCAATATTTTGAAAAAGGTTATTTCAGTGCCAGCCACGTGTAATTTATTGGATTTTGCCATAATTAACTAAAACTTTGAGTTAATACGATTTGGGGATTTACAACTCCCCTGTTGCTGTTTTCATAATGTTGACTATCTTCTGAGCTTGAAGATAAATCGTATTTATCGAGCACCGCAATAAAAAGCATATCAATAAATTTGTCCGGCTCTTTCATCAATTTGACATTTGAGGTAAAATAGTCGTTGACTGATTTAGGCAGCCCTTTGGATGCAAAAGTTCCTTTTTTAATGATATCCATTACACGGATTAAAGCCTTTCTTTTTTGTTCGGTTTGCGCCCTTTGTACTATTGCATTGATGTTCGAGATGGCTTTATTTTCAGCCGGACTTAGGTTTTTCCTTGAAACCGTTTGTACATTCTCTTGGTTTTTTTCAGACTTGAAATAATTCAATCCGGCTAGCGTTTGCAAGTGATGAAGCTTGTGCAGTTCAATTGCTTTTTCAGAATCGGATGCTTTAAATAATTTAATTGCTTTTAAAAAGTTCATCTCAATAATACTCATTTCGGGAGTAATCAGGCAAAAAATACCGGGATGATTTTCGCTTTTCAAATAGGTAAGCGAAGTGTTTTGCAAGGGGTAATGTATTGCTCCGTTTTCTGTATTGAGTAAGTTTAAATACGTGTCTTTAGGAACGTTTCTTCCACATCTTGCTTTGTTTGGAATCTTCGATATTTCGTTGAATAGTTCGGGATATTTTTTTCTAAAATCCCTCAACTCGGTCAAGTATTTGAGAATTTCGCTCTCCTCTTTCTGAATTTTATTTCCGAATAAGGCGCCTTCGCCCTTCTCTTCAAGAATTGAAAAAACTTTATTGTCTTCGCCAAAAGCGGTATGGAAAGCTTGCAATTTGCGCAGTGCGTTATTTACTAGGTGAATTTGTGCATCGCCGTGGGCCGAGGGGTAATAATTGTACACATAGATTCTATCGGCTCTTGAACCAATTCTGTTCACACGCCCAATGCGTTGCATTAAGCGGGTTGAATTCCACGGAACATCATAATTCACAATCAAATTGCTTCTGTGGAGATTTATGCCCTCTGCCAAAACCTCGGTGGTAATGATAATATCATAATCGTTGCGCCATTTTTCCTCTTCGAGGTTTGCATCAAAATTATCCCGTATGGTATTCTCAACCAGTTTCCGATTTGCTGCACTTACGGTTAATATTTTCTTCTTTGTGACTTTAGAAAGATATTTTGTGAGTTCCTCGGCTGTTTCTTTCGATTCTGAGAATATGATCAGTTTTCCGCTGATATTTTTTTTCGGCTGAAAAAACTCTTCCTCTATTTGTTTTGCAAATTCAATGAGTTTAGGGTCTTTTTTAACCTTTTTCCAGCGTTCAATTAAATGATCCAGTTTTTCCTTATCCTGCTTTAAAAGTTCAACAAATTTTTCATCAAAAGCATCACTCCCATATTCTCTGTTGTTACCACCTTTCACATTTATTTTCGCTTCTATTTCGTCGAAACTAAACCCCTCTTCCAGCAGTTTGTTTATATCGAGGTCGGGGGCAATAAAAACCCGATTTTCATGAAACATTCCAATCATATTATCAATGGCTTTCTGAAATCGGAGCAGTGACTGGGTAAAGGCAAAAAAGCTACTTTCAAGTCGTTTTACCAAAAGGGTTTTCATAATTGCCGATAATCGTCCCGATATGGATTCCACATTACCGTACATTTTTCGGTCTTCCTCCTTGGTCAAAAATTCAATTGCCCGATATCGATAATAGCCTAAACCTTCTACTTTATTTCCATCCTCATCGAGGTTTGTAATGAGCGAAACAGTATCAAAAAAGAGTTCACTTAATTTTCCATCCAGTTCATAATATAAAGAAACTGGGTCGCCCACTTTGGGAAATTTAATCCCCTGAATAGCTAAATCTTCCAGATATTCTTTGTTGCTTTCAATGTCGGTTCTTGTCCTTCGGATTACCAATGGTTCAATAACATCATCGCGTAATTCCTGAAACAGTGCTTTTAATTTTTTCAGGTTTAATTTTTTCTCATCCGCCAGTTTTTTGTATTGCTCATTCTTTGGCCTAAAATACTCTTGTAGATTTCGAATGTTTTCAAGCGTGCTGTTCCTTTTGTCCTGAAAAAGATAGAGCTGATTTTCAATATCTTGCGGTCTGTTATTTAATGGCGTTGCAGAAATCAGAATTACTTTCTTTCTTGAATCTCCATTTTCAGCTGCTCTCGATCTAGGCATTTTACAAATCTCCTGCAATGCTACATACATTTCAGTGTAATCGTTTCTGAATTTATGGGATTCGTCAACCGCAATTAAATCAATTTCTTCGGGGTTTGGATAAGAATAGTTTTTTCGATCAAGAATCTTATGCAAACTCCCCAACGTAATGAATGTGAAATGATTGTCGAGTTCAAAATCCTTCACTGCTCGTCTCCAACTATCTTCAATAGCGGGGGGAACAACAACCAGAATTTTTGTATGTGTGCCATTTTCATAAATAAATTTTTTAATAACCATACATGCAATAATGGTTTTACCTAAACCAACAACGTCGGCTAAAACAAAGCCGTTGTGTTTCATCATTATGGCATAGCCTTGGTTGGCAGCATCGGACTGATATTTTAATCGTATATATTTCGGGGGCAACAGTAAGTCAATGTTATATGGATCGTAATCAACCCGTTTGCCAAAATACTCGATAAGCATTTTTATATAGAGTTCAAATGGTGTAAAATCATCTTTTAAATAGGTTTGTTTTTTAATTCTGTCGGCTTCTGCTTGCAAAATTGGCACAGATTCAGCCCAAAGCCTTTCAAATTCTTCGGTGGCAAATTTCACATCGTCATATTCCCGAAGGCTTACATTGAATTCGTAGTTTGATTCCGGATTAGCGCCAAGTCCGGCATCTGTTAAATTTGATGAGCCGGTAATAACTTCACAGGGGGCATATTCATTAAACGAGGCAGGTCGAAAGATATAGACCTTTGCATGAATTGTCTTTTTAGGATGTGTTCGCAATTCAATTTTACCACGAACCAAATCTTCAATGAATTGCAGAATTCCCTTTTCAGTGACCTCATCGTAGTTGGCATCCTGAATGTCTTTAATAATTTCTTTCAGTAAATCATCTTTTGTCTCTTCCTGATTTTCAAGATAGAGCTGCCCTTTGTCGTGATATTTTTTAATTAGTTTGTCAACATTAATCCCAACCAGAACTCTTACTCTAGGAATCTTGTCGAGGAATGCACGGACTTTAAAGTAGCCGGAAGTTCGGAAGTAGCCAACCAGAGCATCGAAATGGCGAATACTTTCAACATTTGCAAACACTCCTTCAAATTTTTTGAGTAGGCTATTATTATCCTGATTGGTAAAAAACTTTGTTGGCATCTATTTTTCTTTATTTTTTAATCAATCTCTAAATTTCTATAATAAAAGATGTACATAACGGATAAGACACTCGTATTTAACAAGTTAACGCAAACACCACACTTCTCCAACAGATACATAGCAAAGTTAAGAAAACCCCCGAATTTAAAGCCGAGGTAGCAAAGTAAAAATTCAAAAACGAACAATTAATCGGGTTCATAGGATTGACCATAGTTTCAAATTAAATGCAAAAACAAAGATTTACAAAGCTGTTCGTTAAGCTATTGCCAACTACAAGAAAGATCTAAACCTCGCTCCTTTTCAGTTAAAACGATGGCGCTCCATCATCGATAGTCGGAAGTTACAGGCAAAAAACATGGGAATAAATCCCGATTTTATCATGAAGCTTTTGCAATCAATACACAAAGAGTCTATTGCTATTCAGAATGAAATTATGAAGAAACCGTAAGTTGGGAACTTATAGAATGTTATCCAATCTATTTCTAAATGTAATTACTTTTAGAATCAACAAAGACTTTACAATTTCACCATTCTCCCCAATTTTTATCGTTAGCACAAGCTTCTCCAATTCATTCGACAAACAAAAAGAGCATCCTATCAAAGAGGGATAATCCATTATCAGAAATGCGAATAAATGTCAAAAAGTTGTAGTATATTTGTAGTCGTCACAATAAAGAAACCGTAATAAACAGA
>JAQVXQ010000019.1 GCA_028709085.1 Salinivirgaceae bacterium
CCTATCGCATCGATTTGCTCAATGACATAACTAAAATTGCGCTAAGTACGCTTGAAATTGCAGAGTCGTTGGAGCAGCTACGGTGGTTGCAGAGTGGCTACTCTATTCAAACCGCCATTACTGATATTGAAAACCTTTCTGTTGACACACCGGAAGATTTAAAGGTCATTCTTAGTAAAGGGATACTGTGATTTTGTTAAAAATGTAAAATTTTAGTTGCATAGTTTGGAAGCGACTACTTTTTTTGTATATCTTTAGAGACTCAAATAATGAATACCAACTAATAAAAACAAAAGAATATGAAACAACTATTACTATCTATGCTCGCCGTAGCATTTGTTGGAACGATCTTAGCTCAAGATTGTTCGGAATTGTTTTTCTCTGAGTACGTTGAGGGATCAAACAATAATAAAGCATTGGAAATTTATAATCCGACTAAAGCTACCATTTCGTTGAGTGATTATCAAATGGCAAGATATGACAATGGTGCACTTGTACCTAACTATGTGTCTTTTCCTGCAGGAACAGAAATTGCAGCAAATAGTGTTTTAGTCGTTGCGCTTGATAAACGAGATCCAAGTGGAATAGGACAGGATACCATGCTTTTTGCTGAATTAATTGAAAAAGCGGATATATTTCTTTGTCCTGTGTATAATGTGAATAAAATGATGTATTTCAATGGAGACGATGCCGTTACTCTTGAAAGAAAATCAAACGGAGTTTATATTGACATTATTGGTCGAATTGGAGAAGATCCAGGATTGGGATGGAATGATAATGCGGATAATGAATTCTTTCAAACAGAATGGTTTGATCCAAGTCATTGGACATATAACAATACTATGGTACGTAAAAGAACGATCAAAAAAGGAGTTTCTACCAATCCAAACTTTTTTAATCCTTCAGTAGAATGGGATACTATAGGGAATAATGTTTTCACAAATCTTGGTATTCATGATTGTGAATGTGGGGCTGTGAGTATTCCAGTTAACACACAAGAAAACCTAATTATTTATCCTAATCCTGTTGCAAACGGTACTGTAACGCTTCAAGCATCAAAAACAATCGTCAATGTTGACATTTATAATGTAATTGGTCAACTAATAATTACCAATAAATTTGACGGCAGCATGGCTAAAGTTGTTATGGATGTAAACGTTTTAAATAGTGGTCTTTATGTAGCTAAGGTTGTTTATTCTGACAACACTAGTTCAACACGTAAAGTCCAAATTAAATAAAGTATTTAATAGAAAAAGCAACTGTCTTCGTACAATTGTGTGCCGTACCCTAATTAGTTGTTGAAATGACAATTGGTTAGGGTATGGTTGCAAATAATAAGAATGTTGTTTTCAAAACCATATTAATTATGATGCAAAAGTTAGTTTTATCGATAGCGATTCTCTGTTTATCTGCAGGATTGTATGCTCAGACTGGGTTTGTTAAGGGCGTTGTAAAGGACAAAAATAGTGGTGAAACCTTAATTGGTGCCAATATTGTATTTAAAAACAACCCTGGACAAGGAACAGTAACAGATTTTGATGGTAATTTTGAATTAGGTGCACCCTATGGTTCCACTACTTTTGTGGTTTCTTATATTGGATATGATCCCTATGAGTTTACTGCTGTAGTGAGCAATATCCCAACGTCTGTTACCATTAAATTAACGAGCATTATGCTCGATGAGGTGTTAATTATAGCTGACTTTGCTCGAGCTCGTGAAACCCCCATCGCTTTTTCCAATGTTCTACCTTCAAAACTTGAAGAAGAGCTTGCTGGACGTGATATCCCAATGGTCTTAAACTCAACACCAGGTGTATATGCTACCGAACAAGGGGGTGGTGATGGCGATGCTCGGATATCTATTCGTGGTTTCAATCAAAAGAGTGTTGCTGTAATGCTCGACGGTGTACCCGTAAACGACATGGAAACCGGTTCTGTGTATTGGAGTAACTGGTTTGGTCTTGATATGATAACCCGTACAATACAGGTGCAACGAGGATTAGGAGCTTCAAAGTTAGGGATTCCAGCTGTTGGGGGTACAATGAATATAATGACCCAAGGGATTTCAAATAAGCCTAGTGGCGCAGTGAAACAAGAGATTACCGATTATGGGTATTATAGAACATCATTTGGGGTCTCTAGTGGTAGAATTGGGAATTGGGGCGTAACTGCTGCAGGAAGCTATAAATGGGGCAGTGGATGGGCCGATGCTACGGATACACGAGGGTTCTTTTATTATTTAAAAATGGAACGACGTATAGGAAAACACGTTGTTAGTCTTACTGGGTTTGGCGCACCACAGGAACATCAACAACGCTCTTACAAAACGTCCATTACATTGATTGATAGTGCATATGCTGTCGATGTTGCCGGAATTGAACTCACCCCAGAAACAACACCGAAATTTACGAATTTAGGTAGAAAGTATAATCAACATTGGGGTTATCTGAATCGTTGGAGTTTGGACGAGCAGGGAGATACTGTTTGGGGAAACAATGAAGTGCAAAGCGAAAAATTGAATTACTACCACAAACCGCAATTTAGTTTGAAAGATACTTGGAAGGTAAACGATAAATTTTTTGTATCAAATACTCTTTATATGTCTATTGGTAATGGTGGAGGAACAGGATTACTAGCCTCACCAAGACTTGGAACGCGCGAGACTCCAAATATCGACTTTCAGTCTATGTACGATACAAATTATGATAATTTTAGAGAGAGTTCTGGGTATCGTGAATCAAGAAATTTATTAAATTCTAGCGTTAATAATCATTTTTGGTATGGTTTGCTCTCTTCGGCTGAATATCAGTTGGATGAAAGTCTAACTTTAAGCGGAGGGATCGATTTGCGTTCTTATACAGGAGAACACTATCAAGAAATATATGACTTGCTAGGAGGAGAAATACACCTAGATGAACAGGGTAATAATCCCAATTATAGTAATCCCGACCGCAATCGATATAAGAGAGTGGGCGATAAGATTCGTTTCCATAACGATGGATTAGTTAAATGGTATGGGGTGTTTGGTCAATTAGAATATATTACTCCAAACTGGAGCGGTTTTGTTAGCAGTTCTGTATCAGATGTTTCTTATCAGAGGATTGATTATTTTGCGCCATATTATTATGAGGATACAGAAATAAAGATGAGAAGGCGTACAAATCTAGATCCTACGTTGTATTTTTCAGATACGTTGAATATTGATGGGGAGCAATATTATATTGGACATCCAGAGGTAACACAAAAAAACAAATATTCTGCTAAGCAAAACATTTGGGGTTATACTGTCAAAGCAGGATTTAATTATAACCTAACCGAAAGGGTAAATGCTTTTATTAATTTAGGAAACCTTTCTAGGGCTCCTCGTTTTAATAATGCGTTTGGAAGATATGTGAATACAATTCCTAAGAATCTGAAAAACGAACAGGTTTATGCCGTGGAATTAGGAACAGGATTTAATAGTTCTAAGTTTAGCTATAATATAAATGGGTACTTTACATATTGGCTTAATAAACCCCTTGACTACGCCTTGTCTAAATCTGTGGACGATGAAACATATTTCCTTCACCTTACTGGTTTAGCTGCGCGACATATGGGGATTGAGTTTGATGCAGTTTATAAACCCATTAAGGAACTAGAAATTCAAGGGTTGTTCTCTTTAGGCGATTGGATTTACAAATCGGCAGATTCAGTAAGTTACGTTGACGTAGCTGGAAATCCTGCCCCCGTTACTGCAATTAACTATGATGCTAAAGGGGTTCATGTTGGAGACGCAGCACAAACCCAAATAGGTGGTTCCGTGCGATATTATCCCATTAAAGACCTATTCATGCAGGCACGAGCAACTTATTTTGCAAGGAATTTTGCAAATTTCAACCCGGAGAGTTTACAGAAAACCACCGAATATGATTATCGAGGAAGAGAATCGTGGTTAATGCCGTCATATGGACTTGTTGATGTATCTATAGGGTATAGTTTTCAAATTTATGAAAAATACAAGGCAGGCATAAACTTTAATGTTTTAAACCTTTTTGATACTATGTATATTACTGATGCTACTAATAATGATTCGAATTTAGAAATCGGAGAACAGACTACTTTTGATGGAAGAGCGGCAGGTGTTTATATGGGTATGGGTCGACGTTTTAATCTCTCGTTCAGAGTTTTCTTTTAAATTATAAAAAACGAATAATGAAAAATCTTATAGTGATCCTTATTATTCTGGCAATGGTTCAAGCCATGAATGCCCAGCCTGTTGGCTACTATAATGGTACAGAAGGCAAAACTGGGGACGAGCTAAAAGCGGCGCTTCATGATATTATAAAAGACCATGTTTCCATGGATTACAGCTATGCAAAGAATGTTTTTGCTTTAAGCGATAGGGATCCAAATAATCCGGAAAACGTTATCTTGTTGTATACTGGACGTTCCACCGTTTGGAACTACTACGGTACCGGTGGTGATTATATTAATCGTGAGCACGTTTGGGCAAAATCGCATGGAAACTTTGGCGAGGCAAAACCTGCCGGATCCGATTATCATAACCTTAGACCCGCGGATGGCTCCGTCAATGTGGCTAGAAGCAATAAGGATTTTGATATTTGTCAAGGCGTTGCTGGAGCTCAGCAACACAGTGAAGCTACCGAATGTTATTTCACATCGAATGCTTGGGAACCCCGTGATGCAGTTAAAGGGGATGTTGCTCGTATAATATTTTATATGTCAACACGATATGAGGGAGGAAGTGGAGAACCGGATCTTGAAGTTGTTGATGAATTAGGAACATATCCTGCACCTCAGCATGGAAAGCTTTCCGCGCTTTATCAGTGGAATATAACGGATAATCCGGATGCTTTTGAGCAAAATCGCAATAACGTGATTTACAGTTTTCAGAAAAATCGTAATCCATACATCGATAATCCACGTTGGGCTCAAATGATTTGGGGTGATATGGTCGCTGATCCAATTGCCATAGGTAATATGGAACAATCAATTCAGATTGTAACCCCTTCTGATGCAGTTACAATATCAGCTACAGCAAGTGGTTCAGGAACAATTACAGCCACCTTGAAGTGGGGATTGTCTTTTACCGAACTTACCAACTCCATTTCAATGGGGTTGAGTGGTGGGGAATATGGTGCAACGATCCCTGCACAGGCTGCAAATGCCCGAGTTTTTGTTCAAGTAGAAGCTACGAATGGAACAGCAACCTCTTCGAGTGTGGTTTATAACTATCTTGTACAACCGGTATTTGCTGGAACTATTACTCCGATAATTGAGGCTCAGGGTGAAACTGCTGACTCTCCGCTTGCAGATCAAATTATATCGGTTACCGGAGTTGTTACTGGTAATTTTGGACAAGGATATTATATTCAAGATGCCGCACAAGCTTGGAGTGGATTGTATATTTACGATTTAGGGCGAAATCCTGAAATTGGAGACAGTGTAATTGTAACCGGAAAGTTGGTTGAGTATTATAATCTAACTGAATTAACCGAGATTTCGATGTTTAAATTGGTTTCGAAAAATAATCCTTTGCCCGAACCAATAGTAATTACCACTGGCGCTGAAAAAGAGCCCTATGAATCAGTTTATGTTAAAATTGCCAATGGACAGGTTACAAGTATTAACGAAGGTTTTGGTTTATGGAAAATTAACGACGGCTCTGGCCCATTAATGGTGCATAATACGGTTATTCACAGCCATATACCTGAATTAGCTGAATACTATTCTGTTACGGGTCCTTTAACATACGATTTTAGCGAATGGAAGATTGAACTGCGTTCTGCTGATGATATTCAAGCAGGATTGGATACTGAAAAGCCTATCATTGTAGAGTTGAATCAAACCTCTTCGGAGTATATTTGGATCTATTTTAACGAGGCTATTAAGATCGATGATGTTGATAATTTGGAGAACTATTCATTCAACACCTCCGTTGATGTGTTGTCAGCAAATCGTCACGCAATTCAAACGCATATAATTTTATTGAGAGTGACAAATATGTCAATGGGCATGCACGCTTTAACAGTTTCCAATATTCAGGATCTGTCAGGGAATATTATGGAGCCACAAACAATTTCTTTCTTTTCTGAATATACTTTAATTGATGAGGTTGTGGAAGGCGAAATTAAACTCTACCCGAATCCGGCTATTACAGGAGTTATTAATCTTGATAATACCCGAAATGTCGTATCAGTAGATATTTTTGATTTTTCAGGCCGTTTAGTTCACCATCTTGATAATATGGATCGGCTACAGAAGATCGTTGTCGGGGGACTTCCGCAAGGAGTGCTTTCTGTGTTGATGAAAACAGATAATGGTAAAGTAATTACGAAACAAATTGTTGTACAGTAATTGAGCACATATAGTGCAAACGTTCATAAAAAAAGAGTGCCAATGGCACTCTTTTTTTATGGATCGTAATTTATACACTTTTTACTCTATTTAGTCCCATGGCTTTTAATATAAACATGGGGAGTGATTTTTCGGGATCTCTTTTGGTTAAATCAATATACCAACCCAGTTTTTTCAATATGGGAACTTTGTGCGTTTCCACAAATTCAATCAATGTTCCTTCCGGAGCTTGAATATAGGTAAAATGCCCAGCAGCAGCCCCCATATCAAAACTGTTGCTGCTGTCCACGGTAAATGGGAATCCTTTTTTCTCACACAATTCGCGTATTGCCGACATTCCTTGTACATCAAAACAAAGGTGAATAAATCCGGGATCTCCCCAAATCCGACCTTCAAATATGTTGCGTGGAGTGTAATCCATGGCTTGTACCAATTCAATTTGAGTTGGGCCAAATAGGGCTGCAAAAGCTCCTTTTCGTATCTCACTGTGTTTTAGCAATACACGTCGGAATGTTCCGTTTCCGCCGGGCAGTGCAGCTAAGTCATCAAATTGTTTTGTCTCATCATAGGCAATTTCGTCATACCCTAAAATGTCTCGATATACCGGCAAGCTCTCCTCCATGTTTGCTACGCCAATAATGGCCCCATAGGTGCCGCCGGAGGGAATATTCTTAAGTTTGGAGAAGTAGATGGGCTCTTCAACAAATTCGAAAATGTTATTGTATGGGTCTTGAACGAAAAAGTGTTTCTGACCATTGGGCATTGTGCTTATTTCACCAAGAATGGTTGTGTTTACCTTCTTTTGGTAGGCAAACGTCTCGTTTATGGAGCGGCATTTTAGTTTCGCAACACATATTCCCAAATCTCCAATTTGAAGGTCAAATAGGGGCTTTTCAGGCGTTTTGCCTGTGTGTTGCCATATTTCAAATCCGCCACCGCCGTTCATGTTAATGGCTAAAGCTGCATATCGTTCACGCGGTTCTCCATTGGTGTGGGGTAACATGAGTTTCGCAACGGCTTTTTCTTCGAAAACTCGAATGTCCATTCCAAAGTGTTTAATATACCAGTTCCATGCTTCTTTCACGTCGGAAACTCCAACGCCCATTTGCTGAATACCACTTATTACTATTTTTTGCATTTGAATTAAATTTTTATGATTTTTTACTGGATAGCAAATATATCCTATTTTACTGTAAGATAGGCGCTCTTGACCATGGTTTTATTATATTTTCAATTATCGGTTATTTTTTTTGTGCTCATATTTGGAAGTAATTAAATTATACCTATCTTTGCAACGCTAAAAAGCAAGGGGTGCCATAGCTCAGTTGGTAGAGCACAGGACTGAAAATCCTGGTGTCCTTGGTTCGACCCCGAGTGGCACCACCCTTTAAAAAAGTCTATACGAAAGTATAGGCTTTTTTTGTGCCTTCTGAAAAACAGTTGAATGGTAAAAAGAGAGCAAGCAACCTTTTTGTTCGACGAGATTCTTGGCTATGTATCTTCGCTTCCTGATTTATCGGGGCGAGTTAATATGACGTTTGCATTGCAAAATAAACGGAAGGGAAGGATCTCTTTAGTTACAACAGATTGTTATCCTGAGTGAAGAGATTTTTTCAAAATCCGTAATATGTAGTGACAAATAACTCCAGTCTTAAGGCTGGAGTTATTTGCGATTTTCCTGTTACGACCTTTGTCGTTAAGAACAGATATTTAATTTATTACGAAAACGTGTCATTGTTTGCACTAGTGAAGAATATTAAACGATTTACTGGATACTAACGATTTTCTTTATACTAATGCAATACTCAGCACCTCTTCAATATTGGATACGAAATGAAATTTTAATCCTGTGATATAATTTTGTTTAATCTCCAGTAAATCTTTTTCGTTCTCTTTCGATAGGATTATCTCTTTTATTCCGGCACGTCGAGCGGCTAGGATTTTTTCCTTTATACCTCCAACTGGAAGAACCTTTCCCCGTAATGTAATTTCACCGGTCATTGCGAGGTTTGTCTTAACCGCCTGTTTTTTCAACGCTGATGCCAAAGAGGTAACCATTGTAATACCTGCCGATGGTCCATCTTTTGGAATTGCTCCTTCGGGGATATGAATGTGTACATTCCATTGTTCAATGGTTTCGGGGGGTAAATTGAGGATTTCGGCATGTGATTTTAAATATTCTAACGCTAAAACTGCTGATTCCTTCATTACGTCGCCTAGGTTTCCGGTCATGGTAAGTTTTCCGGTTCCTTTACTTATGGCAGTTTCAATAAACAGAATCTCTCCACCGGCGGCAGTCCATGCTAAACCTGTAACTACGCCCGGCATTTCGTGGTATGTGTATCGCTCCGGATTAAATCTTGTTTGACCTAAATAGGTAATAATATCTTCTTTTGTGATTTTGACATTGTATTCGTCGGATTTGGCGATTTTAAGAGCAATTTTTCGTATTACCTGTGTCAATGTTTTATCTAGCGAACGGACGCCGGATTCTCGTGTGTAATGTTCAATAATGAATGAGAGTACCTCTTTTGAGAACTGAAGATGTGATTTAGTTAATCCGTGGTTTTCAATTTGTTTCGGGATTAGGTGCTGTTTTGCAATTTCGATTTTCTCTTCCAATAGGTATCCACTTACTTCAATTAGTTCCATTCGGTCTAGGAGTGCCGGATGAATTTCATTTATTGTATTTGCGGTTGCAATAAACATTACTTTTGAGAGGTCAAAATCTATTTCCAGAAAGTTGTCGTGAAATGTGGAGTTTTGTTCCGGATCGAGTACTTCGAGCAGTGCTGATTCGGGGTCGCCATGTATGTTTTTATTGAGTTTGTCAATTTCGTCCAAAATAAATACCGGATTGCTTGATCCTGCTTTTTTTATGTTTTGGATAATCCGCCCTGGCATTGCACCAATATATGTTTTTCTGTGTCCACGTATTTCCGATTCGTCGTGCAATCCGCCCAACGACATACGTACATATTTTCTGTTTAACGCTGTCGCAATTGATTTCCCTAACGATGTTTTTCCAACTCCGGGAGGTCCATAAAGACAGATGATGGGCGATTTCATGTCGTTTTTCAATTTTAATACCGCCAAATGCTCCATGATTCGCTCTTTAACTTTCTCTAGCCCGTAATGATCTTTATCAAGGGTCTTTTCGGCTCGTTTAAGGTCCGAGTTGTCTTTTGTGTATTCATTCCAGGGCAGGTCGAGCAGTGTTCCCAAATAATTGAGTTGTATGGAATAGTCGGGCGCCATTGGGTTCATTCGCCTCAGTCTTTTCAGTTCTTTTTCGAAAACCTCTTTTGTCTCACTGTTCCATTTTTTCGTTTTTGCCTTCTGCTTCATCTCCTCCACCTCTTTTTGATTCGGATCGCCTCCTAATTCATCTTGAAGTGTTTTTATTTGTTGGTTGAGGAAGAATTCGCGTTGCTGTCGATCGATGTCTGTTTTTACTTTTCCTTGAATATCGTTTTTCAGTTGGGATAGTTGAACTTCTTTGTTCAGGTATTCCAGTAACGCCAAAGCACGATCCTTGTATTTGCTAGCGTTCAGTAATGTCTGTTTTTCATCGGGTTTTAGATTACTGCTCGAAGCTACAAAGTTTATTAAGAACCGTTTATCTTCTATGTTTTTTATTGCAAAGGTTAATTCATTTTTAAAATCACCGGCATTTTTCAGGAGCGAAAGAGCAGTGTCTTTTATGGAGCCTGCCAATGCTTCAAATTCACGGGCATTGGGTACCTTCTCTTCTGATTTCTTGACAATTGCTGTCAGGTATGGCTTAGAGGTCACCATTTGCTGTAATTCAAATCGATTTTTCCCTTGTAACACTACGGTTATCGAATTGTCCGGCATTTCAAATACTTTTAAAATGACCGCCATTGTGCCATATTTGTGTAGGTCGTCGAAACCAGGATCATCGATGTTTACTTTTTTCTGCATTACTGCACCAAGGATACCGTCTCCTTTTTTTACATCTTCAATTAGTTTTCGACTCACCTCTCTACCTACTGCAATGGGGATAATTACTCCCGGAAAGAGTACCGCATTGCGAAGTGTTAATATTGGTAAAGGGGTTGATTCGTCAAATTCCAACGGAGTTTGATCGTCGTTTATGATGGGGTAAGCTCCAGGTGATTCGAGGCTCATCATCTCTTCATCCTCGTTATTTAGATCGTCAAAAGTCATAATATTCTAGTTTAGCTATACATAGTTAAGTGTGGTAACTAAGCAAAAAGCGCGCAAAATCCTAATAATCGGTAATATTGTCATGCAGTTGTGGTTTTATGACAAAATATACTTCGTTTCGCTACTGGGGATTTTGTGCGATTTGCCGGGGTCGTTAAGAGATTATTTCCTAATCTGGGGGGAGTGTTTTTTACAATTGATGCCTATATTTTTGGGTCGTACTGTAAATGTGTAATAAAATATTCTTGTCTGTTTCCGAAAGGGTTAACTTCCGTCGATCTAAAACTAGACGGGCTGTTTCTAATGCGTCTTCCAGTTTATACTCTTTAAATCCCAATGCGCCTCCCCAGCTAAACGATGGAATGTAGTTTCGTGGAAATCCGGGTCCAAAGATATTCGCCGATACACCCACCACAGTTCCAGTATTGAACATGGTATTGATTCCACATTTTGAGTGGTCGCCCATGATCAGTCCGCAGAATTGAAGTCCGGTTTTAATGAAACGTTGTTTTGGGTAATTCCATGTTCTCACTTCGGCGTAGTTGTTTTTTAGGTTCGAGTTGTTGGTGTCGGCTCCTAGATTGCACCACTCCCCAATTACGGCATTCCCAAGGAATCCATCGTGTGCTTTGTTTGAGTGTCCGAAAATCACTACGTTGTTTAATTCTCCCCCTACCTTTGAGTGTTTGCCGATGGTGGTAGCTCCATATACTTTGGCTCCCATTTTTAATGTGCTGTGTTCGCCTAATGCGAATGGTGCACGTATTAAACAGCCTTCCATTATTTCAGCATGTTCGCCAATGTAAATATCGCCGCCAGTTGTGTTTAATGTTGACGCCTCGACTGTGGCAGTGGGGTGAATGAAAATGCGACCATTCCCAATAACGGTATTGCTAGGTGAAAGGGTTGCTGATGTTTGATCTTTTGTAATTAACTCGAAATCAGACGATAGTTCTTGTCCGTTGAGCATGAAAATGTTCCATGGGAATTCAATTTGGCTAATTGGTCCTGAGTATTCGATCTGTTCAAGATCTTCAAAATCACAACTGTTGTAACGGATGTTTTTCGCGTTCGTATGGGCGGCAATCCATTGACTGTTTTGAACCAATTGCTGGGCTGGTTTTAATGTGCGGATTGCATCGCATAGCATTTTGTTGGGGAGAATGCCAGAACGGAGTATGAGCGTCTCTTCTTTGGGAAATGGATTGTATTTTTCTTCTAAATATTTGGGTACAATTTGGTATCCCTTGCAATTCAGGTGTTTTTCCCATTTTTCAATTATGGTTAGTATTCCAACTCGGATCTCTCCAATTCCTCGTGTAAATGTCAGAGGGAGTAAGTTTTCATGGTTTTGACCATCGTGTAGAATGAAGGATTTCATATTCCGTTTTGTTTATGTTCATTATTGAAAAACAAAGCTCCTATTTCATAAAAATAAGGCTTAAGCAAAGGTATAAAAAAAGCCCCACTTTATTAGCGGAGCTTTCTATTTTATACCGAAATTTTCGGATTACTTTTGAGCTGTTTTCTCTACGTGTTTTGCGTAACGGTTACGGAACTTGTCAACGCGACCGGCTGTGTCAACCAACTTCATCTTACCTGTATAGAACGGGTGTGAAGTGTTTGAGATTTCAAGTTTAATAATTGGATATGTTTCGCCATCGATTTCAACCATCTCTTTTGAGTTCGCAGTTGAACGGGTTAAGAACGTTTCGCCGTTCGACATATCTCTAAACGCTACCATGCGATAATTTTCGGGGTGTATTCCTTTTCTCATGATTATTATTGTTTTACAATTGACTCCAATTCGGGGTGCAAATGTATTAATTATATTTTACATCGACAATTTTTTATTGCGAAAATAATATATTTTCTAATAAAAATTCTCTTTTAAATGGTTTACTAACTGTTTTATTTTATGATAATTGGTGTTGAGTCTGTTTGAACCGTTCGATGCGCTTTTAATCGATTTGGATATTTTTCATGCAATAAATTGTCGGCTTCGATTAAGTTTTCTATCATTTCATTTTTGATTTTCTCGTACTCTTCGCGATTAATCTTTTTAATGGGCTCTACTGTGGGCGATTCAACTTTTAATGGATCAATCGCCTGTCCATTCTTCCAAAACCTGAAATCAAGATGTGGTCCTGTTGCTAAACCAGTACTTCCAACATATCCAATGAGTTGTCCTTGTTTAACATGCGATCCTGTCTTAATGCCTTTTGCATAATTTGATAGGTGCAGATATCCAGTTGTATAAACACTGTTGTGTTTTACTTTTAAGGTCTTTCCACCTTGTTTCGTGTATTTAACTGCAATTATAACGCCATCTCCAACGCTATATACGGGCGTTCCCGCAGGCGCAGCATAGTCAACTCCATGGTGAGGTCGGCGGATTTTAAGAACTGGATGCAATCGACTGTGGCTAAATCGGGACGATATTCGACTAAAACGCAATGGTGCTTTTAAGAAGGCACGTTGCAGGCTTTCGCCTTTTTCGTCGAAATAACCGGTGCCATTGTCTTGTGTGAACTGAATAGCATAAAACTCTTTGTTTTGATGATTGAAAATGGCAGAGTATATTTTTCCGATACCCACGGGTATGGTATCGACATACTCTTCGTCGTAAATTACGGAGAAGTGATCTCCTTTTTGCAGTCCAAAAAAGTCGATGCTCCATGCATAGATTTCAGATAATTCAATGGACATTATTGGATTTATTCCAAAATCAATCATTGTATTCCAAAGGTTTGACTCAATAATACCGGATGCGATTTTACGGACAAGAATAATCTCCTTTTTTTCGGCCGCTATTTTCATTGAGTCTCCAAATGTAAATAGAATGTAATTGACTTTATCTTGTTCGTATACAAAATGCAACGGTGTTGTGTCCGTTGAACATATTAATACATAAGGATTTCCTGCTCTTATTGTTCGTAAATCGAAAATGGTATCCGACATCTTTATTAATGAGGCAATGGTATTATTAGCAATATTGTATTTTCGCAAAATGCCCGCAAAGGTTTCGTTTCTCTTAATTGTTCCTTGAATTACCATCATACTATCTACGGGAATTCCGTACATATAGGTTGGTTCAAAAACCGGTTCTTGCTCTATTTCTGTGGTTTCTTGTGCTACTATTTCCGTATCCATTTTGATTTGCTTCCAATGCAAAAAACCAATTGCAAAAAGCATGATGACGACTATAGCGAGAATAGCTATGAGTAATCTTTTCTTCATTCCTTGTTGTTAATGTTGTTTTTGTTTATGATCGAATTTTTTCAAATCCTTTCCCAAACGTTCCCATTACCGATGCTACCGATATAAAAGCATCCGGGTCGATGGATTTAATGATTTGAAAGACATTGGGTAATTCGTGTTTCCGAGTAACTACCAATATTACTTTTGTGTCTACTTTTGTGTACCATCCTTGGGCGCTTAAAAGGGTTATTCCGCGGTGCATGTTTTCGCCTAAGTGACTACTTATTTCATGGTGTAATTTTGAGAAAATGAAAATTTGCACACTCTGTTTTTGTCCCTCTATGAGCATATCAATGGCGTATGCCACAACAGACATTGTTACAAGCCCATAAACCATGTTACTTATTTTCCAAAAAATAAAGTAACTTGACGAAATAATGAGCACGTCCATATATAGAATCAACCTACCTGGACTGATATTAAAGTGTTTGTTTATAATCATGGCAATGATGTCCGTTCCGCCGGTGGAACCTCCTTGAGTAAACACGATGCCAATTCCTGCTCCGGCTAATGCTCCTCCAATTACTGCAAAAAGAAATGGGTCCCTATCCATAAAACCTTCTGCCGGCATTATTGCTTGAAGTAATCCAAAGAAAAATGAGAGCATAAAAACACTGTAAATGGTTTTTATCCCAAAACTCGCTCCTAAGGATCTTATGGCAATTCCAATGAGAACTACGTTAATAGCGAAAAATGAGATACTGACGGGTATCTGGAATCCCGTATTTTCAGTGGCAAAATAGATTAATGTGGAAACTCCAGTAATTCCCCCTCCAATAATTTTTCCGGGAATAAGGAAGGCTACCCATGCAAATGCATTAACAAATAATCCAAAGGTTATTATTGTCCAGATGCGAATTTGCTTGAAAATGCTAATTTTTGCAACTAATGTTTTCATTTGATATTGTGATATTTGAGTTTTTTATAATTTGATAGACATTCTATTACAAACTTATATTTGCACTGGAAATGAATCGTTTGATCCTATTTCATGGTGCAAATATAGACTACTTTGTTTGTTTTATTTCTGTAGAGAAGATTAAATAACGATGTTGATAATTTTCTTAGGAACAATAATGATCTTCTTTGGTTTAGAGTCTTGCAAGTATTTTTTAGTGTTTTCGTTGGCAAGAACAATTTCCTCAATCTCTTTTGGGTTTATGTTGGCGGCTATTTTTAGTGTAAACCGAAGTTTTCCGTTGAAGGAGATTGGGTACTCAATGGTGCTTTCTACTAAATGTTTTTCATCATACGCAGGCCATTGGGCATCGACAATGGATTCTTTGTTTCCTAATGCTTCCCAAAGTTCTTCCGTTATGTGTGGGGCAAATGGGTTAAGAGCAATTAGTAACGGCTCTAATATCGATTTTTTGCTGCATTTAAGATCCGATAACTCATTAACACAAATCATGAATGCACTAATAGAAGTGTTGAAGGAGAATCGTTCAATATCTTCTGTTATTTTTTTAAGCATTCGGTGTAAAACCTTTAGTTCGGTTTCGTTGGGCTCATCGGAATTAACAGCAAGCTGTTCTCTTTCGTAAAAAAGTCGCCATAGTTTTTTGAGAAAACGGCTCACTCCATCAATTCCTTTTGTATCCCATGGTTTGCTTTGTTCAAGAGGACCGAGGAACATTTCGTAGAGTCGTAATGTGTCAGCTCCGTATTGCTCAATGATTACGTCAGGGTTAACCACATTAAACATCGATTTCGACATCTTTTCAACGGCATCGCCACAGCGGTATCTGTTCTCTTCGAGAATAAATGTTGCATCTGCAAATTCAGGACGCCAAGCTTTAAAAGCATCCATGTCGAGGAAGTCGTTGTGAACTATATTCACGTCAACGTGTAGGGGAGTGGTTTCATATTGGTCGATTAACCCAAGCGAAACAAAGGTGTTTGTTCCTTTTTGACGATATACAAAGTTGCTTCGTCCTTGAATCATGCCTTGATTAATGAGTTTTTTAAACGGCTCATCTTTACATACAATGCCTAAATCGTAAAGGAGTTTATTCCAAAAACGGCTGTAGATAAGGTGTCCGGTTGCATGTTCGGTTCCACCAATATATAGGTCAACATCTTGCCAATAGTTGTTGGCCGATTTTGATACCAACGCTTCGGTATTGTGTGGATCCATATATCGGATATAATATGCTGAAGAGCCTGCAAATCCGGGCATTGTGCTTAATTCATATGGGTGATTTTCAGCGGTGTGCCAATTTTTTGCGCGTCCCAATGGAGGTTGCCCATCTTCGGTTGGTAAATATTTATCAATCGCAGGTAGTTCTAATGGGAGTTGCGATTCGTTCAATACGTGTGGCATTCCATCTTTGTAAAAAACAGGAAATGGTTCGCCCCAATATCGCTGACGACTGAAAATAGCATCACGAAGACGATAGTTGATCTTTTTTGACCCAATTTTTTTCTCGACCAGATGATCAATGATTTTCCCGATAGCCTCTGTAACGTCAAGGTTGTTGATAATTCCGGAGTTGATCATTTTCCCCTCTTTGGCATCGTATGAGTCATCCCATGTATTGGTGTCGGTGGGTTCGTCGTTGGGCGAAACTACGACTTGAATAATGGGGAGATCAAATTTACGTGCAAAAGCAAAGTCTCTGCTGTCGTGTGCGGGGACAGCCATAATAGCGCCAGTTCCATAGCCGGATAAAACATAATCGGCAATCCAGATAGGAATTTTATTTCCAGTAAGCGGATTGATTGCATAGGAACCCGTGAATTCGCCGGTTACTGTTTTTGCATCGGCAATTCGTTCTCGCTCGGTTCTTGCTAATGTTCGTTTAATATAAGAATCAATATTTTCTTTGCGATCGGGCGTTGTTAGTTTTTGGGTCAGTTCATGTTCGGGAGCTAAAACCATAAAGGTTGCTCCATAAATGGTGTCGGGTCGGGTGGTAAATATTTCGAACGACTCGTCGATTTTCTCCATTGGGAAATAGACAATTGCTCCAACGCTTTTTCCAATCCAGTTGCGTTGCACCTCGGTGAGTGATTCGCTCCAGTCAACCAACTCTAATCCAGTGAGTAATCGTTCGGCATAGGCCGATACTCTGAGAGACCATTGTCGCATTCGTTTTTGGAAAACAGGATGCCCTCCTCGAACCGAAACGCCCTCTTTTACCTCATCGTTTGCTAATACTGTTCCCAGTTCGGGACACCAGTTTACCATGGTGTCGGCCAAATAAGCAAGACGATAGTTTAAAAGGATCTCGTCGTGTTGTTTCTTAGTATAATTGTTCCACTCTTGTGCTGAGAAGGTTGTAATTTCGGTGCATGTAGCATCGATATCTTTGGAGCCATGTTGTTCAAAATGAGCAATTAGACGTTCAATGGGTTCTGCTTTTTGTGTTTTGTTGTCGAACCAATGGTTAAACATTTGAACAAAAGCCCATTGAGTCCATTTGTAATATTTTGGATCGCAGGTGCGTACTTCTCTGTCCCAATCGAACGAAAATCCGATTTTATCGAGTTGCTCGCGATATCGTTTGATGTTCTCCTCGGTGGTCACTGCAGGATGTTGTCCTGTCTGTATTGCGTATTGCTCGGCGGGCAAGCCATAGGCATCGTATCCCATTGGATGCAATACATTAAATCCATTGTGACGTTTGTATCGTGTGTAAATATCACTTGCAATGTATCCTAGAGGATGTCCAACATGTAGCCCAGCTCCTGATGGATAAGGGAACATATCGAGAACATAAAATTTTGGTTTTGAACTATCTTCGGTAACCTTGTATGTTTTGTTGGTTTTCCAATACTGTTGCCACTTTTGTTCAATTTCGTTGAATTGATATTCCATAATGATACTCAATTTTTAATAGCGGGCAAAGATACAAACATTTTGGAAAGTGTACAACCTTAGTTTTTATAAGTTTTCGGCGGCAAAATGAATCTAAAATCGAACCTTGCATTTGAAAAATCAGTAACGTTACTTTGCAATATAAATGTGAAGATGATGAATTATGTCAAGACTAAAAAACACAGGTTACTCTGGTGTTAACAAGTAACCTGTGTGAATTATTTTTATGCTGTAAAGACAAGGTTTTGTGCGCCTTGCAGAATGACACGCATGGAAATGGCGAGTTTTGTATCGAATTTTTCCATCGCCTTGGTTTTAAATAAGATCTCTTTTATGGCCATGTTTGATGCTAATTCAGCTTTAACAGTAGAATCCTCGTAAATATACCCTTTGTTAATGACAGTTAGGGTAAACTCTTTGCCCTCTTTTTTTCCCATAAAAATTTGCTTGTCCTCTTCATGTTGAAGATAGAATCCGTTTTGTGCTTTGTCGAAATCGGATTTGGTGAGATATATTTTTGGTTTGTCGAGATAAGGTGCTCCACTCGTAGGACAGAATGTAGCGCAGTTTCCGCATTCGTTGCAGAAATTGGCAATGTTTAGAATTTGGTATTGCTGTGTAATTTTAAAGGATCCTGTCGATTTAATATCGGTATTGCCATTTTGACTGTTCGTTGCCTCTTGAATTGTATATGTTGCGGGTTCAATTTGGTACGTTACATTGGCCAGATTAGGACAAACGGTGGTGCAAATACTGCAAAATTCGTCACAAAGTAAGCAACTGCTCGCCTCGGCAATCGCTTGGCGTTTGGTTAGTGTAGGCGTAACGATTTTGAAATTCTTTCTATCGTTCAGAGGAAGCTCCTCGATTACGGTTGGTTTTCTAACTAAAGCTCGTTGTTCTAAGTGCCACTCGTAACTTTTGGGTTCGCGGAAATTTGTGGGTTTTGTCTCGAAATCAATACCTTCGAGGTCGATAATATGCTGTGCTACTTTTCTGCCGTCGCCAATGGCGTTAATTGCCGTTGATGCACCGCGCAGGGCATCGCCACCCATAAATACGTTCTTTATTTCGGTTTCATAAGATCCAGATGAGGCATCGGGGGCTTTTTTGAATCCAAAATCGAATGCTAATTCTTGTCCCACTGCGGGTATAAGGGCATCAACTTCAATATTGAATTCTGAATTTTCTATTTTTACAGGTCGTCGTCGGCCACTTTCGTCACGGTCGCCCAATTTCATTCTCGAACAGGCAAGAGCGGTAATTTTTCCGTTTTTGCTAATAATGTTTTCTGGAGCGGTAAGTTCCATAATTTGAACACCCTCTTTCATTACCGCTTTAATTTCACCTTGGTCGGCAGGCATCTCTTTTATTGTTCGGCGATATACAATGGTTACTTTTCCGTCGTTCCCAACCAGTCGAAGTGCGGTCCTTGCTACGTCCATGGCTGTGTTGCCACCACCTATAATGGCAATTTTTTTGCCAATGTTTTTAATTTTATTCTGTTTTACATCTTCTAAAAGTTGCAATGGGTCAAGCACCCCATTTGTTTCTAATCCGTTGATTTTTAGTGTTGCAGACTTTTGAGCACCAGCAGCAATGTAGGTGTAGTTGTAACTGCTTTTTAGCTCGTTGAATTTTTTAGCATCAATTGGAGTGTTTTGATTTATTTCAACGCCAAGGGCTTCGATCTTTGTGATGTCATCAGCAATGGCTTTATCGGTTAATCGGAATGCAGGAATTACTCCTGAAATCATTCCTCCCGATAAGGTTTTGCTTTCAAATATGGTTACTTTAAAACCTGCTTTTGCAAGAAAGTAGGCGCATGAAAGCCCGGAGGGACCGGCGCCAATTATGGCAACGCTCCTTTTATTTGCCGTTTTGTTTTGGGGGTTGATTGTTGTGGTGTTCTCTTGCTCCGCGATAAAACGTTTAATGTCGCGAATTAAAACGGGATTATCGTAGTTTATTCGGGTGCATTTTGTTTGGCAAAGGTGATCGCAAATCATCCCGGTGGTTTTGGGAAAGGGATTGGTTTGGCGAATAATTTCAGCAGCCTTGTCAAATTTCTCAATGGAGGTGTAATAGTTATAGTTTGGTATATTTTGGTTTGTTGGGCAGGTGTCTTCGCAAGGAGCAAAAATACAATCGAAATACCCCAACGGTTTGTCTGTTTTTATATTGGGATCTTGGATGGTTTTCCGACTATATTCCCTGTTTTTGTTAATCTCTTTGGCGTACTGTTCTATATTTTTAACTTGGATTTCATTATGGCTTAAATTGGATTGCGACGAATTATCATATATTAATGAGTCTATATCCGTCGCACCTGTGGATATTGCTTTTCCTCGCAAATTTGATATGTACTGAGATAGGCGCATATATCCGCCTGGTTTTAAGATGTCGGAACAAACTGTGACCGGAAATAGTCCGCCGGAGACCAAACTGTAGATGTTATTGGCAGTTGCTCCGCCACAGAATGAAATGTCGAGATTTCCTTCGAATTCTCTTTGAAGCAACGCTGCTGTATTCACCGACAATGGATGCAGTGCTCGTCCGCTCATATACATCATTTTTTCATTTTCTGGGAATACGTTTCTATTGTTCATACTTTCGAGCGTATTGGTTAGTTTCACCCCAAATTCGACCCCAGTTTCGTTGGCTAGCTGTTGTAGGTTTTTAATAATTTGAATGGCATCCGCATATTTAAGATCGTGTTCAAATGCTTCGTCGGGAACGTCGGTTGGAAATCCACTCTCTTTCAAAATTTCGTTTACTCGTTCTTTGCCAATGAGGGTGGGATTGAGTTTTATGGTGGTGTGTAACTTTTTATCGGCAATGAGGTAGCGTCCAATTTTCTCGATTTCATCGGGAGGACAACCGTGCATGGTTGAGAGCGTAATGTTGTTCGATATTTGAGCCTCAATTACAACGGCTTTGGGTGGCGTATATATTTTTTTGATGGCAGCAACTCTCTCCTCAATCAGCTCTTTAGCATTGTTCATTTTCTCGAAGAAATATTGCACATTTGGTTTCAAAATGCCTTCATAATTGTAGCCCACGCTCATGTTGAAAATAAATCCTCGGTTGCCGGAATCGCTAATTTGCAACAAATCTTTTAAATAGTGAATCACTACCCAGGCGTCAACGTATTGTCCCACAGTCTCTTCAATGGTGAGTTCTTGCGACCATTCGCAATTGTACCCTTCGTCATACATGTCGATACATGGTTTTGAAATGGTAAGATTGTCGAGGGTTTGCACTGTTTTTAATTCAATATATCGAGCCCCGGTGAGCCAAGCTACAACAATGTTTTGCGATAGCTGCGTGTGTGGTCCTGCGGCTACTCCAATGGGATTTTCCAGAAGTTGTCCAAATCGATTTAGTCGGAAAGCATCTGTTTTTAATGGTCTAAAGAATTGACTTTTGGGAATTCCAAAAATGGTGTCGTTTCTTTTATATTCTTTAACGATCAGTCGCATTAAATGGGATGCGGATATTGGGTTGAATCTGTCTGAACTCATAATGGTTTTGTCTAAAGTGAACAAATTGAGCCTACAATATACAATCTTTTATCTTTTTTGAGGAGGAAAACCACTATTTTTGCGACTCGTTGAAAATATGAACCAATGATACAAAATTCAGCTTTAATCCTTGCTGCCGGGTTTTCGAAACGAATGGGGCGTTGTAAAGCACTTCTTAAAATGCCGTACGGCAAAACATTTCTTGAGTACATTGTGGATGGCTTTTGCTTGGCAGAAATTCCCACCATTGTGGTTGTTGTAAACAAGGATTTAATGAAAGAGGTTGATGATACGTATGCTGATTTAAAGAATAAATGCCTTTTTGTTGTGAATGAAAACCCGGAACTGGGACGTTTTTCCTCTATAAAAATTGGCCTCTCCATGATTGATCCATTTAGTTCAGTGTTTCTTCATAACATCGACACTCCTTTTCTCTCTCTTTCGCTGCTTAAATCGATGCAAGGTGCTATAAATGAGGCGGATTATTGTTTGCCCGTTTTTAATAAGAAGGGTGGACATCCCGTTCTTTTGTCAAGCAAGGTTGTTCAATCGATTAATAAAGAAAAGGTTAATGATTGTAATCTTAGGTTGTATTTACAACAGTTCTCGTCAAAACGCGTTATCACCAATGAATCTGGAATCTGTTTGAATGTGAATTCAGTGGAGAGTTATACCAGTTTTATTGAAAATTTTAGAGCATAGACCCTGAAAGGGCTTGGTTTGCTTCTTAAAGCCTATTAAATGAATGCGTTAACATTTTTATTCAATCCGATTGATCGAGGAAGTTTGGCTCTTAAAATTCGGTTTTTTTTGTAACTTTGTCGACTTTAGTTTGTTTTCATTAGAAAATATATAGATTATGACACGTAAAGTGCTTTTAGCAATCCTCGACGGATGGGGAATTGGCGATGGTTCGAAATCGGATGTAATTGCAAATACTCCCACTCCAAATATTACAAAACTATTAGATAAATATCCTCATAGCCAGCTGATTACATGTGGCGAAAATGTTGGATTACCCAATGGACAAATGGGAAACAGCGAGGTAGGGCACCTCAATATTGGCGCAGGACGCATTGTTTTTCAGGATTTAGTGAAAATTAATAAGGCAATAGCCGATAATTCCATTGCCGACAACGAGGTTATTAAAGAAGCCTATGCCTATGCCAAAAAGAACAACAAGGCAGTTCATTTACTCGGACTTGTAAGCGATGGCGGAGTGCATTCGTTGGATAAACATCTCTATAAACTGTGCGATATTGCAAAAGACCATGGATTGGAGAATGTTTTTATCCACGCATTTACCGACGGTAGAGACACCGATCCTAGAAGCGGACTTGGGTTTATTAAACAACTCGAGGACCATTTAAAAACCTCCAAAGGTAAAATTGCTTCAATAACAGGTCGATATTATGCCATGGATCGTGACAAACGATGGGAGCGAATTCAAGAAGCCTACAATGGTTTGGTTCGCGGAAAGGGAACTAACTATACATCGGCAATGGAAGCAATGGAAGCATCCTATAAAAACGATATTACCGACGAGTTTATTAAACCATCCATTATTACTGATGCCAACAACAAGCCGTTGGCGACCATCAAAGAGGGCGATGTAGTTTTTTGTTTCAATTACCGCACCGACCGATTGCGAGAATTAACAGTTGTTCTTACCCAAAAAGACATGCCTGAGTTTGGTATGAAAACAATACCGTTGCACTATCTCACCATGACTCGTTACGATGATTCTTTCGCCGGTGTAAATATTGTTTACGATAAAGATAATTTGCACGACACTCTAGGCGAAGTGGTTTCAAAAGCTGGATTGAAACAGTTGCGAATTGCCGAAACTGAAAAATATGCGCATGTAACCTTCTTTTTTAGTGGCGGACGTGAAGTGCAATTTGAGAACGAACGACGCGCATTGGTTTCGTCACCCAAAGTAGCTACCTACGATTTACAGCCCGAAATGAGCGCCTATGAAGTTCGAGATTCCGTGGTGGCAGAACTCAACAAAGGTGATTTAAGTTTTGTGTGTCTCAATTTTGCCAATGGCGACATGGTGGGGCACACTGGAGTTTACAAAGCCATTCAAAAGGCAATTGCCACCGTTGATGAATGTATTGGCGATGTTGTAAAAGCAGCGCGCGCCAATAATTTCGATGTCATAATTATTGCGGATCATGGGAATGCCGATTTTGCCGTTAATGCCGACGGTTCTGCAAATACGGCACACTCATTGAACCCCGTTCCTTGTATTTTAGTTAGCGATACCTATACAAAGATTGATAACGGAATATTGGCCGATATTGCCCCTACAATTTGTAAAATTATGGGACTTACTACTCCTAAATTAATGACCGGAAAACCACTTGTTTAAAATGCAAAAAGAAGTTACAATGCTTGAAATAAAGAATACCCTCATTAGTCTCGATGTAATCGAGAAGAAATTTGCATGCGACCTAAGCCAATGTAGAGGCGCATGTTGCGTTGTCGGCGATTCCGGAGCGCCACTAACCCAAGAGGAGCAACTTTTAATCGAAGAGGCTTATCCTTTAGTTCGAAGCTATATGACCCAAGAAGGTATTGATGCTGTTGAAAATCAAGGATGGTATGTGTTTGATTCCGATGGCGACTGTGTTACACCCCTTGTCAATGGAGGAGAGTGTGCCTATGCTTTCCGCGATAACGCAGGAATAACACTCTGTGCTTTTGAAAAAGCATTCTACGAACGTAAGATCGACTTCCTGAAACCTGTAAGTTGTCACCTTTATCCAATACGCATTACAAAATATGAACAGTATGATGCCGTTAATTATGAGGAGAACCCTATTTGTCGTTCGGCATGTGTAAAAGGGAAAGAACGAACCGTTGCTCTTTATCAGTTTCTTGAAAAACCCCTGGTACGACATTATGGGCAGGAGTGGTACGATGAATTGAAGATGGCCGCACACGTGCTTAGCGAGCAGAGCAATGAAATGAAATGAAACTCAATATGAAAATGCGATTTTCCTTAATAGTATTGACAGTCTTATTGTTAAGTGATTGTAATGCCCTGTTTGCGCAGGAGGAGTTCAATCCGCGCAAACACTTTATTTACGATGGGGATTATTTTATGCCCTATTCCCCCTATTTGTTAACAAACGTCGGTTATGGATATAATTATAAATCCGGCAAAATGGAACAGAATCTAGCCGTCGATTATCATTTCCGATATAAATTTGAATATCTGCATTTTAATATAGGATATTTCTCATCGTCCGATCAGTTTTTAAGAGAGGCAAAAGGGCTGAAGATTTATCGATCCCCACAACGAAGCCATCATTTTCATATGGGAGTGGGAAGCCGATATGCCATATTAAAACATAATTTTGGAGGATATGCCGGCATATCATTGGTACGAGGGAGACAGAGCCTTACCGATTCCATGTATATAACTCGATTAGGACCAGGATTATATGCTCAGATTCATTATCATTGGAAACCAATTTATGATCTTGGAATTGGAGTTGCTTTTTTTGCCACCGCTTGCGAACATTTTTCGGTCATGGGTTTACAGTTGAGTATTTTATTCTCGGCTGATTTTAAACCTCCTGCACCGCCAAAAGTATATTAACCATTTTAAAATGATATTCTATGAAAGGATTAAACGAGTACATTGAACAAAACAAACAGCGATTTTTGGATGAATTGTTTGAATTAATTCGAATTCCGTCTATTAGTTCAACAGCAGCAAATAAACCTGACATGTACAGGGCCGCTGAATGGTGGAAAAAACAGCTTCTTGATGCGGGTGCCGATAAAGCCGAAGTGTATGAAACCGAAGGGCATCCAATTACATATGGTGAAAAAATTATTGATCCTAAATTGCCAACCGTATTGGTTTATGGTCACATGGACGTAATGCCGGTTGATCCCATTGAATTATGGAAATCGCCGCCTTTTGAGCCTGAAATACGTGATGGGAAAATATACGCCCGCGGAGCCGACGACGATAAAGGACAAAGCTTTATGCACGCTAAAGCCTTTGAATTTATGGTTAAAACCAACCAGCTTCCTTGCAACGTCAAATTTATGATCGAGGGCGAAGAAGAGATCGGGTCTCCTGCATTAACAAATTGGTGTATCGAGAAAAAAGAGATGTTGAAAAGCGATATTATTTTGGTGAGCGATACTGGAATGATTGCCCAAGATATTCCGTCAATCACCGTTGGTCTTCGCGGATTATCCTACTGGCAAGTGAAAGTTACTGGTCCAAATCGTGACCTACACTCTGGTTTGTTTGGCGGAGGCGTTGCTAACCCAATTAATGTGTTAGCAAAAATGATTGCTGATGTTCTCGACGAGAATAACCACATTACCATTCCTGGATTTTACGATGATGTTCTTGAGTCGTCGGCCGAAGAGCGTGCATTGTTGAACGAAGCACCGTTTAATCTCGATGAATATAAGAAGGCACTTGATATTGCTGAGGTACATGGCGAAAAAGGATATACAACCATTGAACGTACTGGAATTCGTCCAACATTTGATGTTTGCGGAATTTGGGGTGGATATATGGGCGAGGGTGCAAAAACGGTTATCGCTTCCGAAGCCTTTGCTAAAATCTCAACCCGCTTGGTTCCCCATCAAAACAATTTGAAAATTGCGAAGCTTTTTAAAGCGTATTTTGAGAAGATCGGTCCAAAGAGTGTGACCGTTGACGTTGAGTATTTGCATGGTGGTCAGCCCTATGTTTGCCCAATTACGATTAATGCTTACAAAGCGGCTGAAAAAGCCTACGAGACTACGTTTGGCAAACGTCCTGTACCTGTTCGCAGTGGAGGAAGTATTCCTATTATTGCGCATTTTGACGAGGCGTTGGGCACAAAATCGGTGCTCATGGGATTTGGACTCGAGTCGGATGCCATTCATTCACCAAATGAGAATTTCCCATTGTTTAATTTCTATAAAGGAATTGAAACGATACCCCATTTTTTCAAGTATTTTGCCGAAATGGGCAAATAAAATTTTGAAAATGGGGAGCTTTTGCTCCCCATTTTTATTTACACAAGGAACTCGTATTTTCTTGCGCTAACATTTTAGGGCTCTTGTAATGGTTTGTTTTTGGCATGTACTTTGACATGTCAGTAATGAATCCATTTTTTTAGCAATGACTTTGAAATCAATAATTCCCATATTAGCAATTGCTTTATTTTCCACATTGGTATGCGATGCCCAAAATGAAGATCTTTACTCGCTCGTTAAAACCGGCGAAAAGGTGCCCGAATTTATTGTCAAGACCATCGATGGCAAAGCCGTGGATGTTGATAAACTAAGAGGGAAAGTGGTTTTAATAAATTTCTTTGCTACGTGGTGTACTCCTTGTATGGACGAGATGCTTAATATTGAAAAACTTCGAGGTCGTTTCCCTGATTCCGATTTTGTGATTTTAAGCATTGGTCGCGAGCATAAGTTGGCTGAATTACAGTTGTTTAATCAATCAAAAGAGTTCACATTTAATATAGCTGCCGATCCGGAGCGGAAAATATATGAACTCTTTGCCGAAAAGATGATTCCCCGCAATTATGTAATCGACAAAAAAGGCACTATTTGTTACCAATACACGGGTTTTAACCATGCTCAATTCGCTTCTATGGTTAGTGTTATCGAGTCTAAGATAGCAGCTAAATAGCTTAACTTTTCAGTTTGTCCTGTATTAGAAGGTCGTTTAATTCGCTGACGGTCATTCCATAATGTTGAGCTTGTTGCGGAATAATGCTGGCTTGGCTCATTCCCGGAATCGTATTTATTTCCATAAAATATAATCGTCCTTGACTGTACAAGTAGTCAACACGGACAACGCCACTACAGCCCAGAAGATCGTATATTTTAGAACTTGTCTCTTGAACCTCCGCCATGAGCTCGTCCGAAATCCGAGCCGGAGTTATTTCGTCGGCCAATCCTTTGTATTTGGCTTCATAATCAAAAAACTCTTTTTGGGACTCTTTTTTAGGCACAATTTCGGTGGCCGAAAAGACGATTTTTTTCCCACACGACTGCAATACTCCACACGTTAGCTCCATCCCATTTATAAACGACTCTGCAATAACCTCGTGGTCTTCCATAAAAGCTTTCTCAATTGCCGGAATAATATCCTCTTTTGTTTTTACTTTCGTAACTCCAAAGCTACTTCCTCCGTTGTTGGGTTTTATAAACATGGGAAGTCCCAACTTGATTATTAATTCATCGGGATTGCACACTTCGTTTTTGCGATATAAACGTGCCGGTGCAGTTATATATCCGTGTTTTTCAATATAGTGCTTTGTGGCAGCTTTGTTGAATGTTAATGCTGCAACAAACGCATTGCAGGTTGTATATGGGATTTTCAGCATGTCGAAATATCCTTGGAGTAGTCCATCTTCGCCAGGAGTGCCGTGAATCATGATGTAGGCTATATCCGGCGTGATTTTCTCTTTTTGTTTTGTCACGAACGAGAAATCGTTTTTGTCCACCGGTGTTTTGTGGTCGCCATCCATAAAAAGCCACTCCTTTTCAGTGATTAGAATTCGGTAGGTGTCGTATTTCGACTTGTCAAGCGACAATGCTATACAGTCCGCACTATGTTGGGATATCTCCTCTTCTTTGGAGTATCCTCCATATAAAAGAGCAATTTTGGGTTTATTCATAAAATTATTCGGTTGGATTTTAATTGGAAAGCGAAATTACTAATTCGATTCTTTAAGAAGCCAGACGCTTTTGTCTTTTGTAACACGCATGAAATCAAGTTGTTTTAGGGCTTCATACCGATCTTCATAGGTAAATATCGATACTCGTATTTTATCGCCTTCAGTGACAAATGTGGGACTGTATCCCTCTGCTTTCATTTTTTTTGCAAATATATCAGCACTTTTCTTATTTGTAAAACTACCGGAAATAATGTGATATTTAACGGTGTTGTAGGGCTCTGAATAATGAAGTGCTAATGATTTTTGCGTGCTAATTTCCTTATTATTATCCTCAACTTTGGGCGTCTCTTCCTTTTCAACCTTTAGCTCCACACTGTCTTTAATGGGCAGAATAGAGGCTTCTGCTGCATAGTCCCGATTGATTTTACTGTTGATAAAAAGTGCGAGACTTATGAAAACGATTACACTGGCAGCCGCAACGCTGCTAATAATTATTCGTCTGTTTCCTGCTGTACCGTTCATATATTCTTTTTCAAATGATTGGGTCAGTTTTCTGTGTCGTGCCGATGCAAACCGAAAGCTTCGAAGACCGTAGGATTGAGGCAGTAGGTTGGCTTTCAACGCAACTTTAAATTGGATTTTGTAATCGCTATCTAAATATAGAAGTCCAATGCCGTCAAACTCAACGCGGCCTTTTAAATAGAGCTCCCTTCTAAAGAGGTCAATGTTTTTATAGAGCTGTTTTTCAGCGTCGTCGAGACTTACGTTTTCTTCTTTGGCAATTTCTTGCATTAGCAAACCGTCGTTGTGCGTAAGAGCTTGGTTGAATGCAATGTTTAACGATGGTGGCGTGAAAAAATCAGTGTGTGTGTCAATGGTTGCCGATTTGTAATTGGCTACAAATCCACCAAAACCGGGCAGAATTACACAGGAATGTTTGTGTAAAAGTGTCTGTAAGTATGCTGATAAGATATTGTGCATCTGTTTATTACGGTTTCTTTATTGTGACGACTACAAATATACTACAACTTTTTGACATTTATTCGCATTTCTGATAATGGATTATCCCTCTTTGATAGGATGCTCTTTTTGTTTGTCGAATGAATT
>JAQVXQ010000164.1 GCA_028709085.1 Salinivirgaceae bacterium
AGTGGCTGTTGTTGACAGCAGTAGTATTTTCGATTACACCAAAATACTAAAGGAGGTAACGCTCATTAATACACACCAGTTGCAAAAAGATATAAAAACATTGAATGCTAAAGCTGGACAACATAATGATGAGTTTAAAGTATTGGCCGACCGACTGCATTCAATTGTAAATCAGCGCGACGAAAAACTGGTGGAGAATATTCAGATATCCTTGAAATCGTTTATCTCTACGTTGCAGAAAAAATCAATACTTACTGAAAATCAGGCCGATAGTATTTATGAACGACATGCCGCCTATTATGATTTGCTCATTAAGCAGTTTGAAAGCATTCGAGGCAAAATTCCTGACGATGCATCCACAAAATTTGTCTATGTCGACATGTCGTTTGAACAAACAAAACAAACCTTAAACGATGAGATTTATCACGCCGTTGTGTTTATTCCCAAAAATATATTATCGTCACAACAAATTCAGGTATATTCCAAGAAAGCCGTTTCAATGAGTTTGCGTTCGCACATTCGAACCAATATTGAACGTGCCGTCGAAAACCAAAAAATGGTGGAGGTGGGAATATCACTGGAAGATATGAGCCGAATAAAAACAAAGATAAATACACAAACCATTCGAGTAACCGAAGAGGGCGACACCAAAGAGAGCCGTCCCGAAATAGCCATGATCATTGGATATATTAGCGGTTTTTTAATCTATTTTGCAATTTTCATGTTTGGCTCATTGGTCATGCGTGGTGTAATTGAAGAAAAATCGAATCGCATTGTCGAAGTCATTCTTTCGTCGGTTAAACCTTTTCAATTATTGATGGGAAAAATTGTAGGTGTTGGTCTTGTTGGATTGTCGCAATTTCTATTGTGGATTGTGCTCACCTTTGCGCTTGTTCAATTGGCTGGAACCTTGTTAATGCCCACCAATGTTGATGTTATGCAACAACAAGCTCAGGAGATGCTTGGAAGTGGAAGCATGCAAAGTATCGAACCCGTTATTGACGATGCATCCTTTGATATGTCAATTGTTTTTGAATCCTTAGAAGCCGTTAATTTCCCATTAATAATAGGCATGTTTTTGTTTTTCTTTGTGGGTGGGTTTTTACTCTACGGAGCACTTTTCGCTGCCGTTGGTTCTGCCGTGGACAATGAGGCTGATACCCAGCAATTTATGATTCCAATTACCATACCGCTGATTATTGCCTTGGTGGCGATGTTAAATGTGATGCAAAATCCTGAAAGTCAGTTGGCATATTGGCTTTCAATAATACCATTCACTTCGCCCGTGGTAATGATGGTGCGGTTGCCCTATGGAGTTCCTGTTTTTGAAATAATCACTTCGGTAGTTCTATTAATTGGCGCCTTTGTTTTCACAACATGGTTAGCTGCAAAGATTTATAAAACAGGAGTGTTAATGTATGGTAGTAAAGTGAATTGGAAAGATTTGTGGAAATGGATTCGACACAGTTAAGAATTAATGAACCAATATAACTAAAAAAGATACAGCTATGAAACGAGCCCTAGTATTAACAGGAGGTGGCGATTGCCCCGGTTTAAATGCAGTTATCAGAGCAATAGTTAAACGTGCTGCGCAAGAGAAGGATTGGGAAGTAATAGGTTCAATCCAAGCGTTTAACGGGGTGCTTTGGGAACCAACCGAAATTCGGATTCTTGACGAAAGTGCAGTGGCTGGAATCCATTATCAAGGCGGTACAATCATAGAAACAACCAATAAAGGCGGTCCGTTTGCGTGGCCCATTAAAAATAGAGACGGTGAAATTGAAACGGTGGATCGGAGCGATGAACTAATACGTAAACTACAATTTCTTGGTGTTGAGGCGGTTATAAATATTGGAGGCGACGGTTCGCAACGCATATCGCAAGCACTCTTTGAGAAAGGATTAAATATTATTGGTGTGCCAAAAACCATCGATAACGACTTGTCGGCAACCGATGCAACGTTCGGTTTTCAAACTGCCGTTCAAATCTCCACCGATGCGGTCGATAAATTGGTTACTACCGCTGCAAGTCACAATCGTGTTTTGATTGTTGAGGTTATGGGACGCGATGCCGGATGGATTGCCCTTCACGCAGCCGTTGGTGGTGGTGCCGATATATGCTTAATTCCCGAATTTCCATACGATATCAATGTAGTACTCGAAAAGGTAAATCAACGATTTAAACGCGATAGAGGCTTTTGCATTATCGTAATTGCTGAAGGCGCCATGCCTAAGGATGGACAAATTAGTTTAATGGAAAAAGAGATTCAAGGATTTGCAAACGCTCGATATGGAGGAGTTGCCCTTGCCTTACGACAACAGCTGGTTGCGGCAGGATGCACCCACGATATACGCGAAACTGTACTCGGTCACTTGCAACGTGGAGGAATTCCCATTGCCTATGACCGTGTTCTTGCAACACAATATGGCGTAAAGGCTTTTGAAATGATTCTTGATAAGGAATACGGGCGCATGGTGGCTTATCGTCATCCTGATATTCTATCGGTACCTTTAACTGAAGCAATATCAACGTATAATACAGTGAAAGAATCGGACTATCTTGTGCGTGCCGCTCTCGGTGTCGGAATCTCCTTTGGAGAAAGATAAGGTTAAAACGCTGTTGTTAGTATTTGATATAAAGGTGGTTGTGAGAATTAGTGGTGATTTTTACAACCGCTTTTCTACGCTTCAAAAAATTGCTCTTTGAAATTTACCAAATAGAGTTCCGTTTTTGCTCGTGTAACAGCCGTATAAAGCCAACGGAAGTACTCCACGTTCAGCATCTCGTCGGTAAAGTATCCCTGATCAACAAAAACTGCGCTCCACTGTCCACCTTGCGATTTATGGCATGTAATTGCGTAGGCATACTTTATCTGAATGGCATTAAAAAACGGGTTGTTTCGTATTTCCAGATAGCGTTTGCGACGATTTTTTATCTCCGCATAGTCTGCCTCAACAGCTAGATAAAGAGCTCGATTCTGTTCGTTTGTCAGCCCTGCTGATGGAGAAGTGAGGGTGTCTAAAAGCACTTTCACATCTATTTCGGAAGCGTCGTCATCGGAGAGGATAATGGTGGCATCGGCAAATCGAAATCCATAATTCTCGCTGAAATTACGAACCCTCGATAAGCGAATTATATCGCCATTGGCTATAAACTTCTGTCCTGTTTTATCGTTTACCCAAAAGTAATTATTCTTCACAACCATGAGCAAGTCGTTGGAAACCAGTTCGTTTTCGTGCCATAAAATCGATTGTCGAATGCCATTGTTGTAGGTGTTGGCAAGTTTGTTGGTGCGCGTAATAACGGCTACTTGGTCAATTCCATACTCGTTATATTTTGTCTCCAAGATCTCTCCAAAATCACTCCCGCTAATGGATTTGAAGTCTGGAAATTTGGAATCGTTAAAAAGCGGAAGATCGTAGTTGCGTTGCGCCAATTTCGTCCTGATATTGGTGGCATTGTACAAAATCCCGGAGTCTTGAGCCTGTCGGATAACGTCGCGCAGTGTGAAAACCGTCGCCTTTTTTCCATAACTCTGCAAATCGCCTTCCCGCAAAGCAGGGCTCAACGCTATTCCCACCGGAGGTAATTGTGCCACATCGCCCGACAAAATCAATTTGCAATTATGCCCCGAGTTTACATAGTCGATTAAATCGCGAAGTAAATTACCACTTCCAAACGCACTGCTTTCCGTGGAACTGTCGCCAATCATGGAGGCTTCATCAACAATAAAGGTGGCATTCTGATGTAGGTTTCTGTCCAAATCGAAGGCGCTTTCAAAATCGCCTCCGCCTTTTTGACGATATATTTTCCGGTGAATTGTGGAGGCAGGTTCTCCCGAATAACTCGAAAGAACTTTGGCTGCTCTTCCGGTTGGTGCCATTAATATGACCTGTTGTTTTAGGCTTTTTAGCACCTTTACGATGGAGGCTATAACCGTGGTTTTCCCTGTTCCAGCGTATCCGCGTATTAAAAAAACGGAGTCAGGCTCAATTTCCGTTAAGAATTGACCCAATCCCACAATAATTTGTTGTTGGTCGGGAGTGGGAGCGTACCCTAATTCTTTAACTAAAAGATTGGAAAAATGAGCATGCAGCATGGATTCGTTTTTTGATGAAAAGTTCTGATTAATAGAGACTTGTTTGGAATATATAGCGTTTCTAATTATAAAACAAAGGTAGTGTTTCAAAAGTGAAAATAGAGTTGTACTACTCCTTAATTAACCATAAAAACAACTATTTAGTAAAAAGAGTTGAAAAAATCAATCCGAACGCAAAAATATTTATAAATTTGCAAAGCATAAAAACGATTATCAAATACAATATAAAACAATAAACAATGAGAAAAGTTATTCAAATTCTGCTCGCCCTCGTGGTGGTAGCGTTGGCTTATTTACTGGTGGAGAGTATCATGAGTCCCATTCGTTTTGAGAAAGTGCGTACTTCTCGATACAAAGTGACCGTAAAACGACTCATGAACATTAGAAATGCACAGGTCGCATATAAAACAGTAAATGGAAAATACACGGCCAGTTTCGATACATTAGTTACTTTTGTTAGAGAAGGTCAACTTCCTCTAGTAAGAGCAATTGGTACAATTCCTGACGAATTTGTTGACTCACTGAAAAGTCTTGCAAAAGCGGAAGCACTTGCGTTGAAATTGGGTCTAATCTCTCGCGATACAATCCGTATTTCCGTTATGGACAGTCTGTTTAAACGACCAAGTGACCTCGATTCAATGGTTTATATTCCATATAGTGGAGGGAAGAAATTTGAGATGGGAATTGCCGAAGTTCAGGCTTCCGGCCTTCCAGTGCAGGTGTTTGAGGCAAGTGCTTTGAATTTTGATATTCTAAAAGGTCTCGATGAGCAGCTAATTGTTAACCTTAACGATGGGAAACCATTCCCAGGTCTAAAAGTTGGATCACTCAATGAGTCAAACAACAATGCAGGAAACTGGGAAACGAGTTTAGAATAAGCTAAATTAACGTTGAGCGATCTGAAAAAGTTCTAAAAATATATAATGTATAGAGTAAAAGCCAGTACAGAAATTGCCGATCCGGGATTTGATATTGGACTTACTACAAATTACGAAATATCCATTCAGGCAACGCCGGATGGATTTTCGTTTTGTATAGCCAATCCGGAAACATATCATATTCTTTATATTAAAGAGTATCAGTTTGTTGACGATTTGCCCTTAGACGATATGGCAACATTGATTGGTGAAATTAATTATTCCGACGACTTGCTACGGCTGCCTTATCGGCAAATTAAGTTGATGTATGCACCGTCGCGGTTAACGTTTATTCCCGATGCCTTGTATGACCCAAATCAAGCCACATCGTTGCTCGACTCGTTATATATGGACACACGGTTGCATCAAACTGTTTTTACCAATCCCATAAAAACCCTCGATATGTGGAGCATTGCCTCCATGCCAACACCATTGTACGAGGCATTAACAAATCATCAGCCGGCGGCCCTATTGTATAATACTTCTGTTCCAATATGTCAACGAATGTTGTCGGAGCGATATACCGGCGGGGAGACACAAATTATTGTCAACAAATTTCGACAAAGCTTCGATCTTTTTGTGACCGAAAATGGGCGTTTAACCCTGCACAACCAATATAAGTCGATCAATTGTGCCGATATGACCTACTTTATTGTAAATGTCATTGATCAGCTTAATTTGGATGCCGACAGACTTAGTTTGCGATTGCTGGGTGATTTTAATACCCTTAACCAAGATATTAATTTTCTGCGCAAATATATTCCCAATGTTGTGTATGAGCGCAATCACTCTATTTTCCATGGCAGAGTGGTTGATAAAATTGAAATCCACCGATATCTGAATCTAATGAACCTACATCTATGCGAATAATTAGCGGAACTCTTGGTGGACGCCGAATTTCAGTTCCTAAAAGTTTCTCGGCGCGTCCTACTACTGATATTGCCCGCGAAGCATTATTCAACATCCTTTCCAATCGGATTGATTTCGAAGATCTGGCTGTTCTTGACCTCTTTTCGGGCACAGGAAGCGTCTCCATGGAGTTTTATAGTCGCGGAGTAACCACATTGACTAGTGTCGAGATGAGCGCCGTGTATGCCTCGTTTATAAAGAAGAATATGCAAGAGCTTGGCATTACCGGAACAAAAATAGTTTGTGCCAATGTCTTCAAGTTTTTACCTAAAGCACGCGCTGCTTCCTACGATTTAATTTTTGCCGATCCTCCATTCGATTTAGACGGTCGGACTGAAATTGTGAATCTGGTGTTTGAACACAACTTATTGAAGCCCGATGGACTCCTAATTGTGGAACATTCGCCCAACGATAATTACCATGAGAGCCCGTTTTTCATGGAAGTGCGCCATTATGGAAAGGTGAACTTCAGCTTTTTTAAAAAGAATTAAAAATGCAAATAATTAGTATTGAGAAGGGTACAAAATAAAGTGAATTTATTTGTAATATTTTCCCCTGAAAAGTTTGCGGATAAAGAAAAGAGCCCTATATTTGCACCGCAATTGAGACCAAGGTTCGGTAGTTCAGTTGGTTAGAATATCGGCCTGTCACGCCGAGGGTCGCGGGTTCGAGTCCCGTCCGGACCGCCAACAACATTGCAACGCTCTGTAAACTAAACACTTACAGAGCGTTTTTCTTTTTTGGGGGGTGCAAATGAGGGTGCAACCTTTTAGGAAACTTCACAAATTGATGTACTACGTTTCAGTAGTATTGAAAACATACAAATATTCGTAATTCCAAACTCAGGTACAAGATTCTGCTAAAGCATAAAGTAATGGTCATTTGAGATTTCGGATAATTCCTTGAATAACTTTTGTCAATATTTATGGCGAAAGATTTTTGAGAAACAAGTTGGAAAAAGCAGTCTGTTATAAGGGAAAAGCATGAGATAAGTACAGAAAAACAGCCACTTTACTGTAAATAAACAGGGGAAAACAGCTTTTTTCAGGGTTTTTATAA
>JAQVXQ010000020.1 GCA_028709085.1 Salinivirgaceae bacterium
GTCTCCAATTCGATCAAATTTTTTATTGTTCATTCCGCCTGTGCTCGTTCCGGCCACTAAATTTCCATATTTATCGCGAACCACACATCCTACAGTCCCTGATTTATCAGCCTCAATCGATCTTTTTAATCTGTTTTTAGATTCTTGGGTTATAAAGTAGGAGTTGGGCACAGTTGTTAAGTTGTTTTGTTTTGCATATTTGTTTGCACCCATGCCCGAAAGTATTACATGGGGCGAGTTTTGCAGTATGTGCAATGCTGCTAAAATCGGGTTTTTTATGGTTGTTGCTCCGGCTACGGCACCGGCGTTTTTATCCCAACCGGTCATAATTGAGGCATCGAGTGATGCTTTTCCTGAATGGTCAAGAACGGCTCCTTTTCCTGCATTGAATAAAGTGTTGTTCTCTAGCAATACAATGACTGATGCCACAACTATATGGGCCGAATCGCCTCGAAGCAACATTGCTTTGCCAAGCTCCAAGGCCTCCGTTAGCGATCCTTTTATGGCAGCTTGTGTAGTATCGGGCAGGAGGGTTGGATCCGATATTCCTGCGCCACCATGGATTACAATTGCAAAGGTTGTGTCTCTCTTAATTTCGACACTTTGCACCGTTGTGCTCAATTGCTCTTTGTGTAGCATTTGCGACTTTTTAATAAAAGGGATGAAAAGTGCCGGTATTACGAATAACAACAAAATGCCTAAATACGGAGTAGCTTTTTTTAAGGGGTTGCTTGCCATCGTGGTTTATGTTATATTTTTTACATTAAAATGTTGATATATAGTAGTTAACATTGCTAATGGTCAACCTCCTTTGCGTTTTGCTTTATATCCTTGTTCCAATAAAATTACAATCGTTTTTTCCACAAAATCGCCCTGAATCATTATTTCGCCATCTTTACTCGTTCCACCAACGCCACATTTCGATTTTAACAGTTTCCCAAGTTTGTCGAGATCCTCTTGACCGCCTTTAAATCCCGTAATTAACGTTACCTTTTTTCCCTTACGTTGCTTTTTGTCGAGACTAACTCTTAAATCTTGTTGTTTGTTGGGTACGGTTTCGGGTTCTAGCTCTTCGTATTGGTTTTCTATTTGAAAATCGGGATTGGTTGAAAACATAATCCCGTCGTTTTTTTTGCTCTGTTTTGCCATGCTTGTATTTGTTTAAACCAGATAACAAATGTAGTAAACCACATTGGTTTTGGCAAAGTTTTTTAATCAAAGAAAAAGGTTCATTATTTCATAACATGTTGGTTGGTTTGGGTATTGTGAATCATTCGTGTTTTTAAGGACCTCTTTAAAAAGAGACAAGTTCAACAAAATATGAAATTTCATATCTGTTGAACTTGTTTTTTGTTGCGCTCTATTTTACCTGCTTATTTTAAATCGTGTTTGTAATATCGATTCATGCGTGCGAAGAAAAAATCGGCTTCACGCATGGCACTGTCATCGGAATCGGATCCATGAACTGCATTCTTTGTAATGCTTTCTGCAAATAAATTTCTTAACGTGCCCTCTTCCGCTTTCTCCGGATTGGTATTTCCGATTAGGTTTCTGAACAACTCAACCGCTTGTGGGCGTTCTAGTATGAGTGCTATAATTGGTCCAGAAGTCATGAAATCGATCAATTCAGGAAAGAATGGTTTTTCACGGTGCTCATTGTAGAATGTACGAGCTTCGTTCCGAGTTAACCAAACCATTTTCATGGCTGCTATATGAAATCCGGCCTCGTCGATATGTGATAAAATAGGTACCGAAAAATTTCGTGCTACAGCTGCAGGTTTAATGATAGCGAGCGTAATTTGTCCTTTGATGTCTCTCATAGTTTCAATTTTTTTATTTAAAATATTAATTGTTTAAATCCGCATTTATTTTGTGCCTAAACTTACCTTTTTTAATCCAATTTACAACCTCAAGATAAAACATATGAGCACGAGGCTAAATGGTTTATTTTCATTCTATAACATCAATTTTAAAAACAAAAGGGTATAGGCACTCTATTTAATCTTTACTATACTTGACTTGCTTCGCGCTGTTATTGCTGTGTTGTACATTTGCGAGCATTGTATTGGTGGGAGATAGAACTCACCGGCAAATGCGGCATTTATTTTAAATTGAAACTCTTTTGATTCGCCGGATCGAAGATCAAAGAAGGTGTAAACCTTATTGTCTCTGTAATCGCGGTAGGTGTATGCGCTTTCGTTCAACTCCGATTCGATGCCTAACAATCGTGGATTAAGAATCTCAATTCCAGCAGGAACTGTAAATTCAAGTGCCAAATTCTCCAAATTATTACTCGATCCCGGATTTGTTATTTTAATGATTGCAATAAAATCAGAACCTTGTTTTAAGTTCGACAACTCGATACTATTTCCTTCCATTGTTTTATAATTTGCCATGAGCGAAATGGTGTTGTTTACTGCCTCAATTGGCGATGGCAATGGCTTTCCTGAATTTTGCAATCGTGCAAAAAGCACTGCTTTACTATTGTTGGTAATGTCAATTTTCTGATTTACAGAATATTGCATTGGAATTACGATTCGTGCAAATGGCTTGGTTGTTTTGATTTTAATTTCTTTACCGCTATTAATTTTATAGGAAGCCTCGAGTTTTTCTGCATATCCCGATCGAATGATATAGGTTCCTATGGCGCGCATCATAAATCCCAAAGTTTGCGTGCTGTGCCAATTATCTTTCGACAATTGTTCGCTTAAATCTACCATAATGCCATAGGCTCCTGTTAGATCTTCGGTTGCGGTTAAAGCCATCATTTTAACGGATTGATCCCGTATTGTTGAGCCAAAAGTGTATCGCCAAATCTCCTCTTCTTGTATGTCACTTTCAGTATTAAGGAGTGCTTTTGCGGTCTTTAATCGTCCTTGCTCTTGGTACGCCATGGCAAGAAACTGTCTCGTCTGATACTCTAAGTTTGGCGTGTTGCGTAATCGATTCATGGCACCAATATCTTCGTGTTTCGATTTGGCTAGTACAAATAAACGATACGATTGGTTGAGTCGGGAAAGGGCACCTGAGTTCACCCATTTTGACGCTTTTTTGCGATGCACTGAAATCCAACGGTTCAAAACCTTTTCATCGACCTTGTAGCCTTTGGTTTGTGCATCAATTAAAAAATCGCCGGCATATAAATCGGCCCACTCAATGTAGTTCGACGTGCCTTGCCAGTAATTTAAAACACCAGTTGCATCTTGAAATCCATAAATGCGTTTTATGGTTTGTGAAACAATGCTATTGATTTTTTCTTTTCGTTCGGCATCCAATTCAGTAATATATCCGATATAAAGTAATGGAAATGCTGTGGAGGTGGTCTGTTCTAAACATCCGTAGGGATAATTGAGCAAAAACTGAAGATGTTTCTCCATATCGATGGGAGGGATGCTCGATAATTCCACAACAGCACTATTGGTTCCAATTACTCCAATGGGTTGAATTCCAATCTTCCAATGGGCGTTGGGTTCCAAGGATCGTTGCTCAACGGTATATAACATCGGCGTTGGGTTTTCGATTGGAATTTTGAATTCGTAGGTGGAATTATGTTTTCCATCGGTTGCTTCTAAAACCAATCCCGCTTGCCCTATTTCTGATTTTACTTGACACGGCAATGTTATGGATCCTCGGTGTTTATCGTCGAGGTTTACCGATATGTCTTTGCTATTTATGGTTAAATTTTCGGCACTTTTAATGGTAACTTTGATCAAACTTTTTGTCTCGGCGGATCCGAAAATAGTGATGGGTAAATCAAAGTTATCGCCGGGCGTTAATATCCGTGGCGTAGAAACAGTTAGTAGTAGAGGACTGGAAACGGTAATGCGCTTTGATTCAGAACCCCATGATTGATTTGTTGCCGATATTACCATAACTCGAACCGCACCAAGAAATGCAGGGAGTTCGATTTTATGGGTTTCGAGTTTGTTTTTTTCAAGCACGAAAGGACCCATGAATTTTACCACAGGTTTAAATTGTGTGTTTAATGCTGTGGGGTCTGAGCCAACGCCACCGTCATCGCCCCCAATGCCAATTACTCTACCAACAAACCCAGACATGGCGCCCATAATGTGATCAAAAATATCCCATGTTTCCACACCAAGTGCTTCTTGACTATGGAAGAAGCCCCATGGTTTTGGAGTTTTATAACTGGTTATTCCCAACAATCCCTCGTCAACAATGGCCAACATGTATTTCATTTTATTGCCATTGCGCTCGCTTATTTTAACGGTAAATGGTTCGTTGCAATTTACTTTATCCGGCGATTCCAGCACAGGGAATAGTTGAGTTGCTGGGTCTATAATTTTACATGGAACAATACCAAAAAGTCGTAGTGGTCTATCGTTTGTTGATTGTGCAAAGGGTTGTAGCATGGTGACATTGAAATAGACATTAGGCGACATTTTTGCCGATGCTTTTATTTGATATGTGGTATATTTTTCCGTGGTTTTTACCCATTCTGAATGAATAATCTCTTGTCCGTTCTCAATGGAAATCAGTGCTTTACCATCCTCCGATGAGGGGAAAGTAAGGGAAATCATTTCGTCAAGTAAAAATTCGTTTTTGGAGATTGTTAAATCCAATGTTGCTACATCTTGGCTACTTCTTTCGCCGGAAAATCCATCGTCGCCAACCCGTATTATGGTCGAAACCAGTTGTTTAGTCTCTGCATTTTGAACCACAATTTGGTAATATCCCCAACTGTCGGTAATGCTAAAATCAAAAGAACCCTTTCCATCAACCACATTCGCCGTGTTATTGGAAATTAAATCGCTCGACGAATTGGTCATATAATCGTAATCATTGCTCGACGATTGATACCACCAGCGCCAATTGCGCTTATATATTTTAACGTTAACCTTTTGATTGACAGATTTTTTAATGCCATGAATGTCGGTTAAGATAATTTTACCGCTGTATTTCTTTTTCGATTGGTACTGTTCCCATTGGCCATCGGCTTTGGGAAGGTTAATTCCCGTTAGATTGTCGTATGGCGATATAATTGTTTGTGCCGAAGATAGGGTAAACTGTCCATTGGGTTCTGATGCTCTAAATGCACATATAAGTTTATATGTTGCTGAATTCAAGCCTTTGGGGATGCTAATTTTCACATTTGTTTTCCCCTCTTGATCCAGTTTTACATTGCTCGCTTCCCATTCTTGATTATAACTTTCTTCGTATGGATTATCGAAAATATACCCGGGATACGACTTGAACTTTATTAAGTGTGGCGTGGCGGTTATGTCCGTTTTAAATTCTTGATTTCCGGCGGATCCTCCATGTAGCCATTGTACGAAAATATTGGCTGTAAATTTTTTTGAATCAATGGTATCTGGAATATTATGAATGATTTCCATTCGATTTGGGCGAATGGTCTCTACCCTAAATTGTTTGGTAAACCCTTTTTTACCGATGGTGAAATGGGCACTCCAACGCCCGGTAAGGGCATCTGATTTGGTAGGAATATCAATCCGATGCATTGGTTCTCCGCTGTATTGGAAACGCGATTCAAACATATTCTGCCCATTGCTATTTGTAACATAAACATGAATAGGATGCGTTGTGGGAATTGTTTTTTGAGGATCGTGAATCATAAAACCCATAAAAACAGTATCGCCGGGTCGGTACACATCGCGTTCGGTGAAAATATAGGCTTTAATTCCATCGCGTGCCTCAATGCCATCAACATTAAAGTTGCTGGTGCTTAGTTTCTTATCTAGTTGTAATTTTAAATAGTTGCGATCGTTACTATTTTGCGCTTGAATAAAATAGATGCTTTCATTGCCCGAAAAAACGACTTTTCCATTTTCATCGGTGGTTTTTGTCTCTATTACTTGTTGTTGAAAGTTTAATGCTTTAATTGTGCAGTTTGCCAAGGGTTTGTTTTGATTTATGGATGTGGCAAAAACAGTAACTCTACTTTTTCCATCTTTTTTAGCAATCAACCCAATATTACTACTTAAATAGTTGTGTCTGATTGCTTTGCGGAAACCGTAGTAGTTGTTGTTACAAGGGTCGTCGCTTGTTTGCCACGAATACTGATCGTAACTATAATCTTCAAATTGATTCCAAAATTCGTCGTTTGTTAACGTCCTATTCTCTTCGAGATTTTCGATACAGTTCCAAATAACGTGTTCTTTACGGAATCCTATTTGGATATGATAGAGTGCTCCCGGTTCATTTTCAATGAGCTTCGACAAATCAAGATAGTATTTACTCCATCCGTCCGACGAACTTTCAGCCTGACCTTCAAGATTAATGGTCGATTGATAAACTCGTTTCCCAACTCGATCGAGTTCCCAACTTTCGTCATAATCATTGACTTGCAAAAATTGAATCACGTTATCTTGGAAAACTTGATAGATGCGTACATCAACTGCTTTTAGATGGGTAGCCTCAAATTCAAATAAGGTTCCTTGTTGCGTTGGAGGCGTTATTATTTTCGCATTGGTTTTGCGTAATTCAGGTTTCAGGTTCGATAAGTTGACATTGAATGTGGATGTTTGCGCAAGTTTTTCATCCGAAATTGATTTTATTCCTTGATGAATAGTTAAGTTAAAGTTGCCATTATCGGTATGCTTCGGGTATATTTTCAAACTGTTTTTATCTGCGATTATCTGCAAATTAGAAATATTGGCCAATTGAACCATTCCCGTATAATCTTGATCGGGATGCAGAATATCTGAAAAATTGATTATAATCACTGGTTCCGGATCGTACGAAACGGTATGATTAATGATTTTAAATTCATTAATGGAGGGGATTTGATAGGTAAACTCTCCTTTTTCTGACGCATCAATGGCGGAACCGTCGTACTTAATGGTCATGATTTGGCTATTTACTGTGCCCGTAATGGAGTCAATTACAAATGAATGGCTTTGTCCTGATTCTGATGAAAATGCAGGATTCAATGAAATGTTTTCAATATTCGCTTTTAAAACGGGACTTAAATCTTCCGTACTCACATAATCGTTTGTATTTATTGTTCCATGGACGCAATATCCCTTTTTGCCATCAAATTCAATGGATTCAATTTTGGTGATATTGACATTCATTGTGGGTTTTATGGTGCGAAAATCAAACTTGTAGCTAAAACTCAATGTGTCGGAGATGGCTTTGAGATTTATTTTTACTGTGTAATTTTGGTTGGGTTTGAATTGAGTACTTGGCATAAATTCAAGTAAATTTTGATTAACCCATATGGCTTTCCCTTTAATATTGGGAGAAATTTCCATTAATTTCTCACTCGGGCTGGTCGAAACATCGTTAAAATCGATCAAAGGCTGTTGGAAATGAATGCGAATGGGCGATTTTACCGATATAACTCCAGTTGTGTGCGACGCTATAATTGAAGGGCGCTCTTGTGATTTACGATCAGAACAAGATTGAAACAGGCTGATTTGCATAAAAATAAAAAGCAAAATCAATACCGTTGAGACGATGGAATGGTTAGTAGTAGACATAATTTTTTGATTTAAAATTAGCAGGGTCAATATACGAAATCCTAGTGATAGGTTTGCAATAAATAGAAAAATTTATTTCAATATGCATTTAATTTTGCCACCAAATAACAGACTGTTTTCCAATATCGTTCTGGAATTAAATGGCAATTTGAGCAAAAAGACAGTTAAATCGGTCAACGTTATTTAGGCATTGACAACCGATCACTCATCACCCTTCACCGATCACCAATACCTGACTTTTATTCTCCAAATTACTGATGAAAATCATTGTAATTGTACGTTTAGTTAGACTAAATTGCAAAAAAAAGAAAGCGCCATGTATAAAATCGAAAAACATCCCATTCTATTTATTTCTGAAAGAGACCAAGTTTTGTTTAAATTCAACAACGAAGAAGTTGTTGGCGACAAAGGACTAACCATTGCTGCAGCATTGCACCAAGCGGGGCATCCGGTTCATAGTCATAGCCTTACAAACAGAAACCGCTCACTCGAGTGTGGAATAGGAAAGTGTGGCGCATGCGAAATGTTGGTCGATGGAGAGATCAAACGAATTTGCATTACTAAAGTGGACACTATAAAAGAGGTAGCTGAGATTCCAAAAGAGTATAAGCCTCAAGTGAAAGATTTCCCGGCAAACCGATCTACAAAAGTATATAAAACAACGGTGGCAATTATTGGAGCAGGACCAGCCGGACTTGCCACTCGTGAAATCTTAAACGATCATAAAATTAGGAATATTGTTATTGATAATAATGATCGTATTGGAGGACAATTTACCATGCAGACCCACCAGTTTTTCTTTTTCGAAAAAGAGAAGAAATTTGGCGGAATGCGCGGTTTTGACATTTCCGAAACACTCGCAGGCGACGATCGTTCGGGAATTATTTTAAACGCCACCGTTTGGGATATTCTTGAAGGAAAGCGATTGGCCGCTAAAAATGGTGTAACCGATGAGGTTTTCTATATCGATGCCGACCATTTGGTAATTGCCACCGGTGCAGTTCCTTTTATGCCTGCATTTGAGAACGACGATCTGCCGGGAGTTTACACCGCTGCCGTAGTTCAAAAAATGATGAACAATGAGTTTACTTTGTTGGGTAAAAACATCCTAACCGTAGGTGCTGGAAATATTGGATATCTAACTAGTTATCAGGCAATGCAGGCGGGCGCAAAGGTGAAAGCCATTATTGAGGCGCAAGCGAACGAAGGCGGATTCCCGGTGCAAGCAAATCGTGTCCGTCGCCTTGGAATACCCGTGTTTACATCCCATATTTTGCTGAAAGCCATTCCAAATGCAGATCAAACTGGAATTATTGGGGCAATAATTGCTGAATGCAAAGATTTTAAGCCAATACCAGGCACCGAAAAGGTAATCGACGGAATTGACACCATAAATATATGTACCGGTTTAGTTCCCGACGATCAACTTTTAATCAAAGGGAAAGAGATTTATGGCCGTTATGTTTATGGGGTGGGAGATGCCGTCCGCATTGGCGAAGGAACTAGTGCAGTGCTTCGAGGAAAGCAAGTGGCTTTTGAAATTCTCGAAAATCTAGCAAAACGTTATAACTATAACGACTATTTAAGAATAAGCAAAGAGTACATCGATTCGCAACAGCACCCAACGCGCGTGATCGAAAAACCATATATGCCAACGCGCGAACGCATGGAAAAACCATTCGTTATTATTGACTGTCTCTATGGATTTGCATGTAATCCATGTTCTTTTGCTTGTCCCCAGGGTGCTATTACAAAAAGTTCGTCCAGTTCAGTTCCTCAAATCGATTTCCAAAAATGTATTGGCTGCATGATTTGTGTTACACAATGTCCCGGCTTGGCTATTTTTGGTTATAATATCCAAAAACAACAACTGTTCTTGCCGGTTGAATTTGAAATTTCAGAAGGTGCCGAGGTATTTGTGGTTAATAATCAGGGAGCAAAAATTGGTGAAGGAGTGGTTGAAAAAGTGATGAAAAAGCCCAATAAAACAAACCTGGCTCGTGTGAAAGTAACCCAAAGAATGGATAACGATTTGATTGAAGCACGGGGTTTTATTGTGAAAGAAAACTATCCGGAACCCGTAACGTTTGCTCCTGCTAATGAGACCGTTGAGTCCAAAGAGTTTATTTGTCATTGCGACGATGTAACCCTCGACGAAGTTATGGTTGCCATTGGCGACAGAAAATTCATCTCCGTTGACGAAATTAAACACACCACACGACTTGGAATGGGTGCTTGTAGGGGGAAAAGATGTATTAAACGTCTAAAAACTACGTTGGCAGGCCAAGATATTCAAATTGTTGGCGATGCAACTCCTCGTGGACCGATGTCTAACCAATTATCCATGGGCGAATTGTATCCAAAATTGCAAAACGAACAAATAATCATCGATTTTAATGGCAATACACCTAAAAAAGTAAAAGTATCCATGCTAATTGCCGGGGGCGGTATGGCAGGAAGTTCGCTTTTTAGATATGCTGCCGAAGCAGGCTTGAAACCCGTACTAATAAATTATGGTCGGGGTGCATCATGGAGAAATATCGCAGGGGGAAGACCCGCATTTAGTGTTCCCGAATTGGCCGATATTGCAACCAATAATTTTCAGCTATTCAAGGAGTTAAATGATGTTCACAACATCAATTTTCATCTAATAAATTACGTCTCTTTTGCCCACGACCAAGCGACTTATGAGGCGCTTGAGAAATCAAAAGAATGGAGCAATGCCTACATGGTGCAACCCAAAGATTTCAGAAAAGAGATTAGCGAATCGTTTAATCCCAACTCTTCAAAGTATTTGGGGGCATTGATTACAAAAAATTGTTGGCAAGCAACGCCCGGATTAACCGTTGATTTGCTTCGGCAAATTGGATTGAAAAATGGGGGTGAAATTAACGAAGATTGTAAGCTAATTCGCGTTGAAAAGAGGGGCAAAAATTACTTTGCATTAGTACAAAACCATGAGAAAGAGTATATTGAATACGAAACCGAACAATTTATAAATGCGCTTGGAAATGAAAGCGAAAAATTTGCACGTCAATTGGGATACGAAACCGGACTATATCCAGTTAAACATCAGGCATTTATCACCCGACGATTGCCATTTATGGGCGTTAATAATAAGCCACTTGGTATGTTAATTGATCGCCAGAATTATAAAGGATTCACCGCAGTTTATGGGCAGCAATTGGCAGAAACGGGTCAAATAATTGGTTGTGCATCTCCAGCAAATGAATTCATGCAAGCCGATAAATCGTTGGCTGTTAATGATAAAAGCTTTTTGGAAATTATTTCCGAAGTCTTTTGCGACTGGATTCCACAACTAACATCCGTTGGATTGCAAGCCGTTTGGGCAGGATATTATGTTGAACCGCGAATGATTGTTGACCCAGCAAAAGGGCTAATGGTTGGTCTGCGAGGTCACGGATTTATGTTGTCTCAATACTTCGCAAAAATGTATATCGATCAATTAATGGGACGTCCCGTACCAGCCTATTTTAGTCGCCTAAGCCTCGAAGGAGACGGCATACAAGAGATTGCTTTTAAATAGATGTTGACGAACCAACAACATTTACATATAATTACTATTTAGCCCACACTTTACTTTAAACACTAAAAATCATGGATTTAGAAGAGCTACAAAAACAGATTGAGAAGGAAATGAATGAGCAAAACAATCGGATGGTCCCTGACTTTGAAGGATATTCGCCGTTTGAAATGCACCATATTTTGCATTTTACATTCGGTGCGAACAGCCCAATACAAATGCAAAAATTAAACGATACTGATTATAAAAAGATTCCAATTCTAAATCAGGTGAAATATCTAACCGATGTGATTGCTAAAAACGGAGAGATTAAACTCACAAACAAAGGCTATTTGCCGACAAAAATCGTTTCAGACCTTTATAATCAAGGATTTATGAAAGAAGAGCATATTGAAAATGGAATCTCGAAATTGTATAAAGAGACCGATTCAATAACAATAAATCTCACACGATTATTAATTGAGCTCGCAGGATTGGTAAAAAAGCGGACTGGGAAATTAAGTTTGACTAAAAATGGGGAGAAATTGATACATGATGATTTCCAACTTTTAAAAACGATTCTTGAAGCTTTCACATTAAAATTTAATTGGCCCTATTACGATGGATATGGAGATAATCAAATTGGACAACTTGGATATGGTTTTTCATTGATTTTATTGTCAAAATACGGACAAGAAAAGCGCATGGATTCATTTTATGCTGAGAAATATTTTAATGCCTATCCTCAACTATTAAATTCCATTGAACCAACGTATGGAACCTTTGAGAGTAATTCAACACGATGTTACTCAATTCGAACTTTTGATCGATTTTTGGATTATTTTGGCTTGGTTGAAATTCATGAAGAAGGGAAAAGATTTGATTATACAAAGTATGTTGCTAAAACAGCGTTGTTTGACAAGTTAATAAAAATACGACCACACAGTGAAGTAGCTGCCAAACCAGCCTAAGCTAATGGAGAAACGTAGCGTCCTGTATTTGGCTTTCCGACAAAATGTACAAATAGGAATTGTCTGAAAAAAGGGTTAGTTTTGTTCATAGTAGAGTATGTTTTTAGCGAACCAAATCAACTAAAACTGATGGGAGGTTTTTACATCTTACCATCTTTAACCTCTAGTCATCTAAAGTTTTATTGGCAATAGATATTCCAAAATAGATCGCAATCTAAATCTATACTCCATAGACATTGGAGAATTCAAAAGGATTTTTTTAAGTTAAACTGAGAAGCAGTAAAGTGCTTATTTTTCATTATTTTTGAGGTTAAAATAAGATGACTCTTTAAATAATGGTAAGCTTATTGGGTATTATGAAGTATAATAGTATTTCATCATTTAAAAATTGAACGATTTTCACAGTTTAAACAAAACAGTTATGTCAAACTCTAAAAACAATAAAACTTTAATACAGTTTAGTGATATTATCAATGCTCAAACGGTATTGAGAGATGTTGTAAAACTAACGCCACTTGAGCGTAGTAAATCTTTCTCGACCATGTCGGAGGCCGATGTTTACCTAAAGTTGGAAAATTTCCAGACTACCGGTTCCTTTAAAGTCAGGGGAGCATATTATAAAATCAAAAACCTAACCCACCAAGAGGCTGCCAAAGGAGTACTTTGTGCTTCAGCCGGCAATCATGCACAGGGCGTAGCGTATGCAGCATCAAATTTGGGTGTGAAAAGTACGGTATTTATGCCCGTATTTGCTCCTCCTCTCAAAGTAATTGCCACGCGAGCCTATGGAGCCGAGGTTGTACTTGTTGGGGACACTTTTAACGATGCGTTTAATGCTGCCGTTGAATTTGGCAAGAAATCGGGGGCTACTTTTGTACATCCGTTTGACGATCCACATATCATTGCAGGACAAGGTACCATTGGTCTTGAGATATTTGAACAGTTGCGTGATGTGGACGATGTGTTAGTGCCCATTGGTGGCGGCGGTCTAATTGCCGGTATTGCCATTGCCTTGAAACAACTCAATCCCCGCATACGAATTATAGGAGTGGAGGCCGATGGCGCACAATCGATGAAAGCGTCCATGGAAAAAGGATCACCAATTACGCTCAACTCAGCCGATACCATTGCAGACGGGATTGCTGTTAAATCGCCGGGCAAACTCACCTTTGATATAACCCGAAACTTGGTGGACGAATTGGTAGTGGTCAATGATGCCGAAATAGCTCGAACAGCATATTTATTGTTGCAACGCGCCAAAATTCTCACCGAGCCTGCCGGAGTAGTTGCAATGGCAGCGGTGCTGTTTCAAAAAGCCAACATAAAAGGGCGAAAAGTGATTCCAATAATCAGTGGAGGAAACGCTAATATGTCGATACTCGAACAAATTCTTGATAAGGGCGTAATGGATGAAGGATTACGTGCTCGTATTCAGGTGCTTATCCCTGATCAGGCCGGAAGATTAAAGTCAATAATTAATATTTTGGATAAAATGAAGTCGAGTATTTACGACATCAAGCACGAACGTTCTACCACAAGCGTACCCGTGGGACATGTGTTAGTAACCATTACTTTTAATTTACAGGACACTACTCAGTTATCCATGGTATGTAAAGAGCTTGAAAAACAAGGAATGCAATACGAGGTGCTTAGATAGGAAAAGGCTCAATAATGGCAGAAAGATATTTTCGTGCAATAACGATATTTTGGAGAACCCACATTCCGGCTTTAACATGGTTGCGGACTTATAATCGAACGTTTTTAGGCAAAGATACCATTGCTGGCATAACGTTGGCTGCTTACGCTATCCCTGTTTCATTGGCGTATGCATCCCTTGCCGGATTACCACCCCAATATGGTATATATGGCTATCTTTTGGGTGGTTTTTTCTACGCATTAATAGGGAGCAGCCGACAACTTGCCATTGGACCTACTTCGGCAATATCGTTGCTGGTTGGGGTTACCATTTCAGGCATGGCCAATGGCGATCCTCAGCGTTGGGTCGATATCGCTTCATTTACGGCATTGGTATTTGCTGGAATGAGCATATTTGCCTATTTTTTGCGCCTAAACGGCATCATTAATTTTATTAGTGATACGGTGATGCTTGGCTTTAAAGCAGGTGCGGCTCTAGCCATTGCTACAACTCAGTTACCAAAATTGTTTGGCGTTGCTGGTGGTGGTCAAAGCTTTTTTACTCGCTTGGTGACACTAGTTCAGCAATGGCCACAATTTAATTACTATGTATTGGGTTTTGGAGCTGTTGTTCTTATATTGCTTATTCTGGGCGATAAATTTTTCCCCGGACGACCCATCGCAATTCTGTTGGTAGTCGCTTCTATATTAGTTGTTTCATATACACCCTTGGGCGATATTGGCTTTAGTACGGTAGGGGTAATTCCTGCTGGATTACCTAAATTTCATGTACCCACTTTATATGCCGGAGATATTGATGAAATATTAATGCTTGCTTTTGCTTGTTTTTTGTTGGCTTATATCGAAAGCGTCTCATCGGCAAAAGCAATGGCGCAAAAATATGGGTATAAAATTAATCCCCGACAGGAGTTGCTGGCTCTTGGAATAGTTAACTTGGCTACAGCATTTGGGCAAAGCTACCCAGTGAGTGGCGGTTTATCGCAAACTGCTGTAAATGAAAAGGCTGGTGCACAAACACCCGTTGCGTTGATAGTTGCATCCATAGCCATTGGGGTTTGCCTCGTACTGTTTGCTGGATTGCTGGAAAATCTACCGAATGTGGTGCTTGCTTGCATTGTGATTGAAGCTGTGAAAGGTCTGATTGATGTAAAAGAGTTTGTTCATTTATGGAAAACCAATAAAACAGAGCTTGTACTTGCTCTAATTGCAGTGATTGGGGTGCTTGTTTTTGGCATTCTCGAAGGGGTTTTGATTGCTACTTTTGTTACATTAGTATTGGTGATAAAGGCGGTTTCAACTCCCCACGTCGCTATTTTAGGACGAATACCAGGCACCCAACGATACTCCGATGTTGTACGAAACCCCGATAACGAATTATTTTCACCACTTCTTTTATTCAGGGTCGAATCTTCGGTTTATTACTTTAATACCGAATACATTGAAAATCTAATCTTGTTAAAGGTTGATTATGCCAACCCTGCACTGAAAACAGTAATCTGGGATTTAAACACTTCCCCTCAAGTTGATCGGGCAGGGGCTAAAATGATAGGTCAACTTCATCTGGATTTAAAAGCAAAGGGCGTTTTACTTCGCATAGCCAATGCTCGAGCTGGAGTACGCGATATTCTGCGTAATGAAAATATTGATCATTTAATTGGTAAAATCAGTCGAAAGGTTTCTCTGAACGATATTGTGGATGAAGAGTTGGGCTTGTGGAATAAATCATAGTAAAAGAAATCAAAATTACGATGTCTATATTTCTTTTACCCTTGTCATGGGTGAATTGTGATAGGGGAATATACACATTACATTCTTTAGCCCTATTTTAATATTCCTAAGTGTTATTTATAACACTTAGGAATATATTGTAATTGATTAACTCAAAATTTCTTCTATGGTGATATAATCGCCAACGCGACCGGTCATTTTTTCCACATCAGTATTAACGGGTAGTGTTTTTTTACCGGGTCTCCATCCAGCAGGACAAACTTCTCCAGTTTTAGTTGCATGCTGCCATGCTTCAACTTGTCGTAAAAATTCATTTACATTTCGTCCTACAGAATCGGCCTGAACCTCTTGTGCTACGCAGATTCCGTCAGGATTGAAAAGAAACCTTCCTCGCAGGGCAACTCCCTCTTCTTCAATAAGTACCCCAAAAGCACGGCTTACTTCTTGATTTGAGTCGGCTCCCAAAGTCAGTTTTAATCCTTTTAAAAGAGGTTCTGTTTCAACAAATCTTTTGTGTGAAAACTTTGAATCTACAGAAATTGCAAGAATTTCAGTGTTTAATTTCTGAAATTCATCATATTTAGCATTCATTGCAGCAATTTCAGTAGGACAAACAAATGTAAAGTCAGCAGGATAGAAACAGACCACTGACCACTTTCCTTTATAGTCGTCGCTTGAAACTGTTTTATAATGACCCGTTTTTGAGTCATATGCATCCATTGTAAATTTAGGCATTTCTTGTCTTACCATTGTTGAACTCATTGCTTTCTCCTCTTTTTGTTGTTGATTTACATTTTCGTTAATTTCTGGTTGAACTTTTTTTCTTGGTTTTACGCCATCGGCACATCCCATAGTTTTTCCTCCAATTTTAATTGTTTATACTAAAAATCAGTTATTTTTAATGCTTTTGCAACGCCTTGCCCGTAAGCTTTATCGGCTTGCAAACAGTTATTAATGTGTCTAACTTTGATCTCTTTGGGTGCATCGCCCATGTTTCTTGCTGTATTTTCAAACAATACCTGTTGCTGCTCTTTGCTCATTAATCGAAATAAATCGCCAGGTTGTGAGTAGTAATCATTGTCATCATCTCGGTGGTTCCAATGGTCGGCTGCTCCATTCAATTCCAACGGTGGTTCTTTGAATTCGGGTTGTTCCTGCCACTCTCCGTAGCTATTGGGTTCGTATCCTAATGTTGCCCCATAATTGCCGTCGGTTCTCATTTGTCCGTCTCGATGGAACATATTTAGGAACGGACATTTCGACTTATTTACAGGTATTAGATGATGATTTACTCCAAGTCTGTAACGCTGAGCATCACCATAAGAGAACAATCGGCCTTGCAACATTTTATCGGGCGAAAAACTAATTCCAGGAACAATATTGGCCGGGTTAAATGCCGCTTGTTCAACATCTGCAAAATAGTTTTCTGGATTTTTATTTAATTCAAAATATCCCACGTCAATGAGTGGGTAGTCTTTATGAGACCATATTTTGGTGAGGTCGAAGGGGTTGTATTTACATTTTTTTGCTTGTTCGTCGGTCATTATTTGAATCTTCATGGTCCATTTTGGAAAGTCTCCTTTCTCAATGGTGTCGAATAAATCGCGTTGATTGCTCTCACGACATTTTCCAACTACGGCTTCGGCTTCCTGATCGGTAATGTTTTTAATGCCTTGCTGAGTTTTCAAATGGAATTTCACCCAAATCCGTTCATTTTTATCATTGATTAAACTAAAAGTGTGACTTCCATATCCATTCATATGGCGAAAAGAGTAGGGTATTCCTCGATCACTCATAGTAATTGTGACCTGATGCAACGCCTCGGGCAGCAATGTCCAAAAGTCCCAGTTGTTTTTTGCACTGCGCAAGTTTGTTTTAGGATCCCGTTTTACGGCATGATTTAAGTCCGGAAACTTCAAAGGGTCTTTTAAGAAAAATACCGGCGTATTGTTTCCCACTAAATCCCAGTTTCCTTCTTCGGTATAGAATTTAATTGCAAATCCACGGATATCTCGTTCGGCATCGGCAGCACCACGTTCGCCGGCAACGGTAGAAAAACGAACAAACATATCTGTTTTTTTTCCAATCTCAGAAAACAGTTTTGCTTTTGTATATTTTGTAATATCGTGTGTAACCGTAAATGTTCCAAATGCACCTGAACCTTTGGCGTGCATCCGTCTTTCAGGGATAACCTCTCTATCGAAATGAGCTAGTTTTTCAAGGTACCAAACATCTTGTAAAAGCATTGGACCTCTTGGTCCTGCGGTCATTGCGTTTTGATTATCAACCACAGGTGCTCCTGAACTACTTGTGAGTTTTTTCTTCATCCATTTCATATGATTCCTATTTTTAAAAGTAATTTAATTCTTATCAAATGTATAAAAATTTCTGCATGTTGTCAATTAAAATAGGATTTGATTTTACAGTTTCTTCGATTTTTAGCACTAGTGTACAGTAAAAATTTAAGGATTCTTTGCTAATGCTATCAATGATATGTTTTTGTATGATACTGTAAATTAAGGATTAACGACCAAAGCCGAAACTAACAAACGGGTAATAATCTAAGCCTTAAAACTAGGGTTAATAATAATTACTAGGTTTGGGACTTTATCCCAACATTTTTCTTGTCATTATAAATTACCGATTTTTAAAAAAAACTCCTGCTCTTATGTGTCCTAACATGTTGTTCCCGATTCTTTGGGGAATGTAACGCAGTGGAGGGAAGGACCCAATATACATTGTTATATACTCTCCGAACAATAGTGATTTTCAGATGCTTTTTAAAAACCATTAGCTTGTTTATTGTCAACATTTTGTACCATTTTAGATTATTGGAGAACTGAAGCGGAGCTTTTTCCCAGTGTTTTCCAAAAGGCTAAAAATATTCAACTCCCTAAGGGTTTTCACGATGTTTAAAATCCAACCCAAGTTCATTTAGTATCTACCTATCTTTGGATTTCATTTGAACTTCATTCGAACTTCATGCGAACTTCATTCGAACTTCATGCGTGATTTTCCGAATAAACTACGTATTAACTGCGTATAAAGTAGGTTTCATTAGAATACGGGCACACAACTTGATTTGGGAACGGATAGGAGGTTATCTAAAACCTTACCATTGAAATTTGACGTTGAATCGAAAAATATGGGTTAGTAATTTTATTCGACAACAAAGGAAACTCAAATAGAGTACCCTCAATTAAAATCATAGAACGAACATGGGCTTTTCATAAAATTGTTTTACCTTTGGAAATTGTGTGTATTTACAATTTTACACGAAGTAAAACGAATTGTAATGCACTAATTTTTAGAATAAAATTACAATTCGGTAAAATTAGGAATGGTGAATAAAATAAAATTATTATTCTATATAAGCCTAAGTGTTGTGCTTTTAGGTGCATGCAATTCGAATGAAATTACTCATAAAAAGGGGAAAGCATTTCAGTACTCCATACAATATCTTGTTGCACCGGAAGATAATCCAATTGTTTCTTTAATGCCGGAACAAATGGAGGTGTTTTACTGCGACAGTAGTATTTATTACTATACCGAAGGCTGGATGGGATTATTTACATCGTCACAAATCTTAAATATTAAAGACAGTACAAGAACACTATTAGCGAAGTTTCTGGATAAGAAATTTGCGCATACTCAGTTGTTTAAAGAATATCCCTTGAAATTTGAAGCCATTAAACCATTTGAGATGTGTGGATTGCCTACCGATACTGTTTTTCAAGGGTATAAAGCAAAAAAACAGTGGATATCGTACGATGGTTCCGATACAAATCGGATTTACATAATTTATACCTACGAGTTTGAAGTTGACAATCCAAATATTGGAAGTCCAATGAAAGCGGTGGATGGCATTTTATTGCGTTTTCCCATGTCAATGATGAATATTCCAATGATGGTTGAGTTGAAATCGGCAAAGGATACCCTTTTGAACGATTCTGTTTTTAATATCCCCAGCGATTATTTAATTGTTGATAGAAATCAGATTGAAAAAATATTTGATGAATTTGCTCCAAAATAACTTTTGTGATAAACTTGAGTTTAAAATGTTAAAGTGTTAACCTAAAGTATGGCTAAAAAAGTAAAAACAGATAATAAAAAGCAAGGTAAAACAATAAATCGCGTTCGAGATCGAAGAGTACCAACAGTTTTGGGGCTCTTTTTCATTGGAGTATCTGCTATTTTAACGGTTAGTTTTATTTCGTTTTTGATTACATGGCGTTCCGACAGCATGTTGGTTGACATGCCCATTGGCGAATTAATAAGTGATACAACAATAGTACATTCCAATTTAATGGGAAAAGCAGGGGTAATTTTATCCACCATTCTTATTCCACGATGGGTAGGATTGGCTGCATTTTGTATTATTCCCATATTCTTTCTTATTGGAGCCCGATTTTTTGGTAAAAGAGTACTCCCGTTTCGAACAACCACAATCCGTTTACTTGTTATAATGTTTTGGCTGTCATTTACATTGGGATTTCTCTTTGACGATCGTTATTACTTGATTGCCGGAGCTCATGGTCACTATATTTCACGTTGGGTAGAATCTATGTTTGGCGTTTTTGGGGCTACTTTTACCATCATTTTTTTCGCCATTGTAATTGTTGCTTTCTTGTTCGAGTCTACATTTGCAAAAATAGTATCGTCCATTAAAAACGTTTATATATCCTATCAAGAACGAAGGGCGTTTGCTTTGGCTTCCAAACAGCAAAATGCAGGATATGAGCAAGAGGTCGAGGATGTTTATGAAGATGTGCCACTGGAAAATGAAATTGTGGAAAGCGAACCTTTGGAAAGTGCTGCTGAGGAGACAAAATCGGAAGATGGATATACCTTCGTAGTAGAAACGCAAAGGGAACCTGAAGAAGAGGTTGATGATATTCAACCCACTCAAGCAGAACAGTATACAATAAATGAAGATGAGTTTGACGATGAACTACCGTCGGAACCAATTAATCCACACGAAGCCACCAATAATTTATTGGAAATAGAATTGATTGATCAAGAGGAGAGTGTGGAGGAGATTGTTCCTGTTGAATTTGTTGCAAGTGTTCCTACTGTAAAAAAGGTATCGGAAAAAGAAGATAGTGGTGTTGGGTTTGAAGTGGAGAAAAATATAGAGGAGGAGGCAACCCATGAAAATTTACATACCATAGCGGAAGGCAAATTTGATCCTAAATTAGATCTATCAAATTATCAATACCCAACCTTAAGTCTGCTCCCAAAAATTGAAAACGGGGGATCGTCAGTCAACGATGCAGAGTTGCAGTCAAATAAAGACAAAATTGTAGAAACCCTGGCTAATTATGGTATAAAAATCGATACCATTAAAGCAACTATTGGACCTACGGTGACGTTATACGAGATTGTTCCGGCACCGGGGGTTCGGATTTCGAAGATTAAGAATCTTGAAAACGATATTGCACTTAGTTTGGCAGCATTGGGAATACGAATTATTGCGCCCATGCCCGGAAAGGGAACCATTGGAATTGAAGTTCCAAACCAGAATCCCGAAATTGTTACCATGCGATCGGTTTTGGCAAGCAAGAAGTTTCAAGATACAAAGTTTGAATTGCCCTTGGCACTTGGGAAAACCATTACCAATGAAACATTTATTGTGGATTTGGTAAAAATGCCACACTTGCTTGTTGCTGGAGCTACCGGACAAGGGAAATCGGTGGGACTAAATGCCATTCTGGCAAGTATGCTTTATAAAAAACATCCAGCCGAATTAAAGCTTGTTTTAATTGACCCTAAAAAGGTTGAATTAACCCTTTTTAATAAACTCGAAAAGCACTTTTTGGCTAGTTTGCCCGACGAAGAGGAGCCTATCATAACCGATACTACAAAGGTAATTAATACCCTTAATAGTTTGTGTATCGAGATGGATCATAGGTATGACTTGCTGAAAATGGCAACAGTACGTAATATTAAAGAATACAATGAGAAGTTTATAAATCGAAAACTTAATCCCCAAAAAGGACACCGATATTTGCCCTACATTGTTATTGTGATTGACGAATATGCCGATTTAATAATGACTGCCGGTAAAGAGATTGAGATGCCCATTGCCCGTATTGCCCAGTTGGCGCGTGCCATTGGTATTCATCTTATTATTGCCACTCAACGCCCAACCACAAACATTATTACTGGATTAATTAAGGCAAACTTCCCTGCGCGGGTTGCTTTTAGAGTAACATCGGGAATTGATTCAAAAACTATTTTGGACCAAGGGGGAGCCAATCAACTCATTGGTCGAGGCGATATGCTTGTTTCATTGGGAAGTGATCCGGTTCGAGTTCAGTGTGCCTTTTTAGATACACCTGAAGTGGAAGCCATTACCGAATATATATCAAAACAGCAGTCCTACACTACGGTTTACGAATTACCCGAATATGTAAGCGAGAGCTCTAATTTGGATCCGTTTGCCGTTGACTTGTCACAAAAAGACGTATTGTTTGACGAGGCGGCACGATTGTTGGTTATTCATCAACAAGGAAGCACGTCATTGGTTCAGCGTAAATTTAGTATCGGATATAACCGAGCAGGTCGTATTATTGACCAGTTGGAAGCAGCCGGAGTTGTTGGTCCGTTTGAGGGAAGCAAGGCTCGACAGGTTTTAATCCCCGATGAATATGCACTCGATTTGCTTCTTCAGAATTTGAAATAAACAATTTTACATCATAAAAAAAGACGTATGAAACGAAATTTCCTGCTCCTATTTACTCTTTGTGCATTTTTGAATTTAAATGCACAACATGACCCAGAAGCCCGTAAGGTGCTTGACAACGTGTCAAAAACAACCAAGTCGTGGTCAACGGCAAAAATAGAATTTAAAGCTACATTTACATCCGTCGAACCTGAAACAACGGAGAGCCATAAAGGCACGTTGTGGCAAAAGGGCGAGAAATACAAACTGGTATTTATGGGATCGCATACGTTTTGTAATGGGATCAATAAATGGGTATTTATGCCCGAAGTGGACGAGGTTAATTTTTATATCGTCGACAAGAGCGATAAAGGAAATTTGCTTGATAACCCACAGCAAATCTTTAACCTGTATACCGACGGATATAAATATGCAACAATAGGCGAGCAGCCTGTTAATGGAAAAACAATTGTTGAAATTGAACTCGTTCCTGAAGATAAAAACGTTGAGTTTTTCAAAATCAAAGTATTTGTCGATAAAACCGATATGCGATTAACCAAACTTCAATATTATGCTAAAGATGGTGGTAGAGCTACTATTGAGGTGTTGAACTATAAAATTGGCGATAATTTAGCAGACAAGTTTTTTGTATTCGACGAGAAGAGCAATCCCGATGCTATTATAATCGACATGACGGAGTAATTATTAAATTCATTGAAAATGAATAGATTAGTACTCATTTTTGGTTTGTTGGTATGGACAGTTAGTGGCTCTATAGCTCAAATAGATAGCGTTGGAATTGGTTATGTTCGGTTTTTTGCACCAAATGTTGATCCAATGCTCATGGAGGTTGAAATGAGCAATCTTCCATTTCAATTTGCGGAAATTGTAGAACCAAACATGCAAATATTGCCATTTTCAGAGCGATCAAAAGATGGTGTAACCCATTTGCTGACATGTCATATTCCAAATGCTAAATCACTGAATGCTAATTTGTTAATTGATAATGAGTCCAATTTTGAACTCTATATCTCCAATCCGGATAAAACCATAGAATATGGTCCTTACAATTATGATAATTTTACCGATAACATCCTTGCCACTCCGTTGATTCCCGGTGATGAAATCCATTTCCGTATTCTTTGTAATGATATTGAAATGCCAAATATTGTAATCGATAGGCTAGGTTACGATTACATTGGAATAGCAACCAAAGATGCCAATTTTGGACGTTCAGGAGCATGTAACATCGATATTAATTGTGCGGAAGGTGCAGCGTGGCAATCCACCAAGAAGTCAGTTGTGAGATTGATTGTAGCCACGCGTTGGTTGTGTTCGGGAAGTATTGTAAATAATTTACGATTCGATAAAAAGGGATACCTATTGACTGCAAACCACTGTTTCTCTGAAACTACCCATCCTGCTCGTACCGTAGCCTATTTTAATTACGAAAGCCCCACTTGTGAAGGTTCCGATGGAAGTATTCGTCAAACGGTTTCAGGAATGGTAATGAGAGCGACCAAAGATGACGAGGAGGGGAAAATAGATTTTGCATTACTCGAACTTCGAAACAAAATACCTGAAGATTTTAATGTGGTTTATGCCGGATGGGATGCATCGGGTAGAATACCGGAGAATACCATCACAATTCACCATCCAAAAGGAGATGTGAAAAAGATCAGTTTCGATTTCGATGCACCGTTAAATGCTTCATATCCTTATTCAGGAGGCTATGATGTTCGGTCGTTTTGGAAAGTCATAAACTGGGAAATGGGGACTACGGAGGGAGGTTCGAGCGGTTCGCCCCTCTACAATGCCGACCAAAATGTTATTGGAGTTCTAACTGGTGGCGATGCCAGTTGCGAGAATCCGGAAAATGATTATTACACCCAGCTCTCGTATGCCTGGAGTACCTATTCCGATAGTTCGCAGCAACTTAAATATTGGTTAAATCCCGATAATGCACCCACACGCGTATGCAGTGTTTTAACCGCACTTGAAACCATAGAGTATAATCGATTATCAACCACTCTTCAGGTCTATCCAAATCCAGCAACTACCTCTATATCATTTGATTGGAACGGAGTGATAAACAAGAAACTAACCATTCATATTCTTGATCAAATGGGACAAAGAGTCGCAACCTACAATCTGAAAACTCCACCCTCAGGAAAGATAGAACTCTTAGTTCCAAAGATTCCAAGCGGTATCTATTTAATGCAAGTCTCCGATGGCGAGATATCAGCTAATACCACTGTTGTTTTTCAGTAAAAGAGAATGAGATTTAATATAGGGGGTGAAATTTCACCCCTTTTTTATTGAATTCGAGCGTAGGTAAAGGAATTTTAATGATATTAACTGCATGGAGCAAAATTCGTAGAAATGTAGAACGAACTTTTATCTGCTCCAAATCAATGTCCGGACTAATGAAAAATCGACGATAGGGCACTTCTCCAGATTCAAAATTTGTGCTCCGTGTATTAGCCGATATCATATTATAGGCACCATACCCAACCGCCAAGTTTAGCCATTTTGGGATATAGGAGCAAGGGATAAAACTTCTTAAGTTTGCTGAAATCCAATATTGTTGAGCGTTATAATCTTTTAAAAGTCGTTCTAAATGATTGGAGCCTAATACGTCAGGGCGTTGTTTATACAGTGTGGTTGGATGATAGCTGAATTTCAATTTAATGGGCTGAGCATCCCAAATAAGTTGTTGAGCAAGAAAAACCCCTGCACCAATGCCGTTGGCTACTAAATCGCTTGCAGAAGCACCCCATTCGGCAGCAAATCCATCAAATATTTCAACACTACTAACCGCCACAAATGCTATTGCCGTACTGTACCAAAGTGCTTTTTTGTGGGGGAAACCGAAGTGAATGTGTGTTTTAAAACTCTGATTCGCTATTTGATAGGTTGAGAATGTGTGCCCTGCTTTATCAATCTGATACCATTCGTGCTGATCGTCGAACCAATGCCAATTTTCAAATTCAAAGTTGCTATACCATGCCGACCCCACAGCGGTCATTCCTAGTGCATAGATTCCTATTTCGCTAGCAATGATTTTGCCGGGGGTTAAATATGACTTTATTGTAGAAATTGTATCCGATTGTCCCAGAGTTTGGATTGTATTGGCAAACAAAAGTATGGTGGTGAGTACACAAATAAGGAACGGACTTATTTTATTCATCGTTAACAATAGTTCTGTTCGGATTAAAATCTATGATATACGCTACAAAAGTACGCATATGTTCATAATTAATGCAGTCTGGATTGTTTTTTCATGGAATCGGTTGCAATATATCATGTTAATGTGAATTTATTTCGTAATTGCGAGTGAAACTAAACAATCCGCTATCATTCACAATAACATCGCATCACCGCTCACATCGTAGACAAATAGCGATAGAGAAAACGTTGATGAAAATGGACACGCACGCCGTTTGGTGTGCAATAAATTAAATGCAGAAACATGAACGTTATGCACCTACGGAGCATAGGATTCATTGCCATTGACGATTTCTACCGATATTTGCCACCTACGGCGGCGGTTATTCGCCTAGAAAAAAATTCAATAAATATTATTGTAATTCTTTGAAATAGAATGATTTGTGGTGGGTGTATGCGTTTGGGTTATAATTCTTGATAATCAATCCTATTTGTGCTTTTATGGCGAAATATTTATATCGCTGTTGCACACCTACGGCGGCGGTTTTTTATAGAATCTGCTATAATCCCTCTATTTTTTCTTTTTCTTTTTTGGTGGCACGGGATCATATCCATGTGTTCCCCATGGATGGCATTTTAAAACCCGTTTAAACCCAAGCCAAAATCCGACAAATGGACCGTGTTCCTTAATCGCTTCTAAGGCATATGCCGAGCAAGTGGGCACATGACGGCAACTATTTGGCAACCAAGGAGATATTAGATATCGGTAAATGTGAATGGGGATGACCAATATCCAGCTTATTAATTTCTCTATAAATCGTATGATTTGCATCGGAGTTGTTTCTGCTAATATTTTGACAAAAGTACGTAATTATTGAACGAAGTAGAATTACTCTTTTTAAAATTGCTAGGATTCGATTGTATTCATGAGATCGGAAATCAAAACCAAACTAGATAACTCTAAAAAGTCACGAATATTATTTTTGCAGCTCCTTAAAAGTGACACCATTGCAATGATGCCTGTCATTTTGTCGCAATTTTCGTCATGGCACGCCAATTGAATAACTCCACGGCAGATACAAACTATCATAAAATATATAAAACCATGCAAAAGGGAAAAATTAATGTTACATCGGAAAACATATTTCCGATCATAAAAAAGTTCCTCTATTCAGATCACGAGATTTTCCTTCGTGAATTAGTTTCCAATGCCGTAGATGCAACCCAAAAATTAAAGGCATTGGCTCGTAAAGACGAGTTTAAAGGCGAATTGGGCGATTTAACCATTCGAGTTGATATTGACAAAGAGAACAAAACAATTACCATTCGCGACCGCGGTATTGGTATGACTGCCGAAGAGATTGGTAAATATATCAACGAAATCGCTTTTTCAAGTGCCGGCGAGTTTTTAGAGAAATACAAAGAGGATATTAATGCCATTATTGGGCACTTTGGTTTGGGATTCTATTCCTCGTTTATGGTTGCAAAAAAAGTGGACATCATAAGCCGTTCATGGAAAGAAGGAGCAAAATCGGTAAAGTGGTCATGCGACGGAACTCCCGATTTTTCGCTTGAAGAGGACGATACCAAGGAGAGACGTGGAACTGATATCGTGTTGCATATCGACGATGAAAATCAGAACTATCTCGAAGAGTCGGAATTGGAGAAATTGCTCCAGAAGTATTGTAAATTTCTACCTATTCCCATCGCTTTTGGCAAAGAACAAGTGTGGAAAGATGGCAAATATGAAAAAACCGACGACGATAAGATCGTAAATATTACCGAGCCCGCTTGGGTGAAAGCTCCAAGCGATTTGAAAGATGAGGATTATAATGAGTTTTACAAAATTCTTTATCCCGTTGCTGAAGATCCGCTATTCCATATTCATTTGAATGTCGATTACCCATTTAATCTTACGGGAATTCTATATTTTCCGAAAATTAAGAGCAACCTCGATATTCAGCGCAATAAAATACAGTTGTATAGCAATCAGGTATTTGTAACCGATTCTGTTGAAGGAATTGTACCTGAATATTTGACACTTTTACACGGAGTTATCGATTCTCCAGACATTCCATTGAACGTTTCCCGTTCGTATTTGCAGAGCGACAATAATGTTAAGAAAATATCGGCACACATCACAAAAAAAGTGGCCGATCGCTTACAAGAGATCTTTAAAAGCAACCGTCCGGAGTTTGAGAAAAAATGGGATAACCTAAAACTTTTCATACAATATGGAATGTTGTCGGACGAGAAATTCAGCGAGCGTGCCAACAAATTTGTATTGCTAAAAAGCACCGATGACAAATATTTCACACTCGACGAGTATCAAACCCTAGTAAAACCAAATCAGACCGACAAACATAAAAAGGTGGTCTATCTTTACACAACCAATAAAGTTGATCAATATACCTATATTGCTGAGGCTAAGGACAAAGGATACGATGTCTTGTTGTTGGACGGACATCTCGACATGCACTTTATAAATAAAATTGAGAGCACGCTAACCGATACTCGTTTTGTACGTGTTGACTCGGATGTGGTTGAAAAATTGATTGAGAAAGACGAGAAACGGGAATCGAAATTAACCGCTGCACAACAAGAAGCATTAACACCAGTTTTCCGTAGTCAATTGCCCCAAGATGGCGGTTTTTACATGGTAAATTATGAGCCATTGGCTGAAACCCAGTTGCCCATAAAAATTACGCAACAAGAGTTTATGCGCCGCATGAAAGATATGGGGCAGCATAGTGGAATGAATTTCTATGGCGATATGCCCGATTCGTACAACCTTGTAATTAATAGCAATCACCCGTTGGTAATTGAGATTAACGAAAAGGTAGAAGGAGCATTGAGTGCTGATATTAAGGCGATTGAAACGAAAATAGCTCCTTTGAGCGAGCAACTCAATAAGTTGCAAGAACAAAACAAGGATAAAAAAGAGGAGGATATTGCAACTGCTGATAAAGATCTAATTGAATCGATTGAAAAGCAAGTTGAGGTGCTAAATACGGAAAAAGAGACGAAATTGAATGATTTCGGAAAAGAAGAGAAACTTGTAAAACAGTTGATCGACTTAGCGCTGCTTTCCAGCAATATGTTAAAAGGAGAGAGCCTGAACGCATTTGTGAAACGAAGCATTGAGCTGATTCATAAATAGATAATAAGTTGTTTATTGTCACTAAAAAAA
>JAQVXQ010000021.1 GCA_028709085.1 Salinivirgaceae bacterium
CAGAGAAGTTAAGCCTGATAGCGCCGATGGTACTGCATTTGTGGGAGAGTAGGTCGCCGCCGATTTTTAAAAGGGTAGTTCTTATGAGCTACCCTTTTTTTTGCATTATACTGAACAAAATGAATTGAAAATTGGGGGCGGAATTTTTAATCTTAATGATATAAGATGGGTTGAAAAATTAATGTTGAGAAAGTGATTTTTAACAAACAGATTGAATTTTTAAAATGATTTTATGGCTATATATCGCATTAACCCTGTTATTATGAAAACGGGAGAATGATTATGGCCGGAATCACTGCTAATTGAGAAATGAGGGTAGAAAATACATAATTATTCTTAATTTTGCATGAAAATATAGATTATGAAAAAGGTATATGTTGGCATGAGTGCCGATTTAATTCATCCAGGACACCTTAATATTATTAAAGAGGCGAGTAAACTTGGGGATGTTATTATTGGATTGTTAACCGATAAAGCGATTGCAAGCTATAAACGTCTTCCTTCTTTGAAATATGAACAACGAAAAATTGTGATTGAAAATATAAAAGGAGTGACGGAGGTGATCCCTCAGCATGAGCTTGATTACACTCCAAATCTGCGCTTAATTAAGCCCGATTATGTTGTTCACGGTGATGATTGGAAACAGGGTGTTCAGCGTAAAACACGTCAAAATGTAATTGATGTACTTGCAGAGTGGGGCGGCAAATTACACGAAGTACCTTACACCAAAGGGATATCTTCAACACAACTTAATCAAAGTTTAAAGGAGATTGGTACTACCCCTGAAATTAGGATGGATCGACTGCGTCGTCTTATCGAGTCAAAGCCCATTGTGAAAGTGCTTGAAGCGCATAACGGTCTTACGGGATTAATAGTTGAAAACATCTCAGTTGATCAGGAAGGTCGGAAGAAGGAATTCGATGCTATGTGGCTTAGCAGCCTTACAGATTCTACTGCAAAAGGGAAACCCGATATCGAGGCTGTTGATGTTACCTCAAGGTTGCATGGTTTAAATGATATTCTTGAAGTTACTACCAAGCCAATTATCTATGATGGTGACACCGGTGGAATCCCCGAACATTTTGTCTTTACCGTGAAAACCCTTGAACGATTAGGTGTTTCGGCAATTATTATTGAAGATAAAACAGGGCTTAAAAAGAACTCTTTGTTTGGTACAGATGTGTCGCAAACACAAGCATCAATTCAAGATTTTAGCAATAAAATTAGAGCAGGGAAGCTAGTACAAGTTACCAAAAGCTTTATGATTATTGCTCGTATCGAAAGCTTAATCCTAAAGCAGGGGGTGGATGATGCCATTACTCGGGCAGCAGCGTACATTGAAGCAGGCGCTGATGGAATTATGATTCATAGCAAGGAGAAGAATGGAGAGGAGATATTGGAGTTTTGTACACGATATAAAAAATTGGAGAAACGGGTTCCTTTAGTTGCAGTACCATCTAGTTATAACCATATGACTGAACAGGAACTAATTGAGGCTGGGGTAAATGTGGTGATTTATGCAAATCATCTTTTGCGAAGTGCATACCCCGCTATGGTTAATGTTGCTAAGTCGATTCTTGTCAACGAGCGTTCGTTAGAAGCGGATGGTGAATGTATGTCTATTAAAGAAATTTTAAACTTAATTCCGGGGACAAAATAATGATTAGTCCAGCAGTTTTCTATAAGTGGCTTACAAACAGTGGGATTTCTTTTTTTAGTGGCGTTCCCGACTCTTTGTTGAAAGATATTTGTGCCTATATAACCGATCATACGTCAAAAAGAAAACATATAATCGCCGCTAACGAAGGTGGAGCAGTAGCTTTGGCTTCGGGTCATTATATGGCTTCAGGTGAGATTCCTGTTGTCTATATGCAGAACTCTGGTATTGGGAATGCTGTTAATCCACTATTGTCGCTTGTCGATAAACAGGTTTATAATATTCCCATGTTGCTGTTAATAGGATGGCGAGGGGAACCTGGAAATAAAGATGAGCCTCAACATGTTACGCAAGGTGAAGTTACGCTTGATTTGCTTAAAGCCTTAAGAATACCACATCTTGTTCTTGAAAAGGAGGAGGATGTTGCTAGCAAACAAGTCCAAACAGTATTTGCTCAAATACGTAAAACCAATCTGCCATTTGCTATTATAATTCGAAAAGGTACTTTTGAGAAATATTCAATAGTAGAAAAAATTAAATCCAATTATACTCTTAGTCGCGAAGAAGCTATAACGCAAATTGTTAGACAATCGAATGACAATGAGGTGTTTGTTTCAACTACGGGGAAAACATCGCGGGAACTTTTCGAATGTCGTGTACATTTTCAGCAACCGCACCATTTCGATTTTCTAACCGTTGGTTCAATGGGACACTCTAGTCAAATAGCACTGGGTGTAGCCTTAAGTAAACCAAATAAAAGAGTGATTTGTATTGATGGCGATGGGGCTGTGCTGATGCATATGGGTTCATTATCTATTATTGGTGATTTATCGCCTAATAATTTCGTTCATATTGTAATCAATAATGGAGCACACGAATCCGTTGGTGGACAGCCAACTGTTGGATTTAATGTTGATTTTCCAGGATTAGCAAAGGCAAATAAATACAAATACGCTATTTCAGTTTCAACCGCAAAAGAGTTGAAAGCAGCATTGGAGCATATTTCAGCGGATACTTGTCCCGTTATGATTGAAATAAAAGTAAAAACAGGCTCACGTGATAATCTGGGTAGGCCGACAATAAAACCAGTGGATAATAAAGCTGATTTTATGAATAATTTAAAGCAATAATGACACAAGCAGTCTTTAAAAAACATCAAGTTGAGGAACTGAAAGCCATTGTACAAGAATGCTATTCTAAAAAAGTGTTTTTAGTTCACCATAAAAACTCCTATTATACTTCAGGAGCGGAGTCTTTTATACAGAAATTATTGGGAAAATGTAATTCAGTCTCTTTCTTTGAATTTACTCCAAATCCTCAAATTGAAGATTTGAAGAGAGGAATAGCCCTTTTTAAAAAAGACAACTTTGATTTAATTATTGCCATTGGTGGCGGAAGTGTCCTCGATATGGCGAAGCTTATCAGTATTTTTGCTCATCAAGAGTCCGATGTTGAAGATGTGGTTGTTGGAAAGGGACGTATTGGGGATGTTAAAACCCCATTAATAGCAATCCCAACTACGGCAGGAACAGGTGCTGAGGCAACTCAGTTTGCAGTTCTATACATCGAGAAAAACAAATACTCCGTTGAGCATCCACTTATTTTACCCGATTATGTATTTTTATCCTCCGAGTTTTCCTTGACGGCTAGCCCTTATTTAACGGCATGTACTGGCTTAGATGCTTTTTGTCAAGCGGTAGAATCAGCGTGGAGCGTAAATGCCAATGAAGAGGCGGAAACCTATGCTTTACGTGCAATCGATATAATTTGGAATAATTTACAAAAAGCAGTTCTAGATCAAAATCCAACTGCTAGAGAACAAATGCAAGAAGCGGCGTTTTTAGCAGGCAAAGCCATCAGTATTACTAAAACAACCGCACCACACGCTTTATCTTATGCGTTTACGAGTTATTATGGAATCCCTCACGGACATGCAGTGGCGCTGAGTTTGCCCTATTTCCTAACCTATAATTATGCTGTAACCGATGACAATTGTATGGATCCGAGGGGCGTTGCCAGTGTGAAGAATAGAATTGATAATGTATTGCGAATTATTAAAAAAGATATAAAGGACGCCCCAACCGCTTTAATCGACTTTTTTAAAACATTAGGGATAAATATTGACATTCCCACTCTTATAGAAAATATTGACACAAATTTAATTGTGAGTAATGTGAATACACAACGATTGACAAATAATCCGCGTGCTGTCTCTCACAATGATTTACGAACTTTTTTACAAGCCTAAACTAATGCTGTTTATACCGATATGTTTATTTACTTCGTTAAAGATTATGTGTATAGGTCCTTTCCTTTCAGAGATTGAAGAGTGAAAATTTACATCAGTTTTTCTTAACTAATCGACATGGATACATATCTTTATTTAGATTGGCGATATAGTATTACAACAATAAAAATTAATTAAATGGCCACCTTTTATCTATATATCGATCCAGCTTCAACCAGCGCATTATTGTATATACTTGTTGCTGTTATTGCTACGCTCACTTTTGCAATGCGTGGGTTTTTCTATAAATTAAAAAACTTTATCTTTGGTAAAGGCTTTGTTAATCAGCACGATTTCGAAAATACGGATATATTTTTCTACTCGGAAGGGAAACAATATTGGGCGGTATTTTTGCCAATTATTCGATCGCTCACCAAAAGAGGGATTCAATGTGCTTATTTAACCTCCGATAACGATGATCCAGGATTAAAGTATCAATCGGAGTTTTATGGGAGTAAATTCATTGGGAATCTGACCATGACCTCGGTTTACTTAAATAAATTGAAAGCAAAATTTGTTGGAATGACTACTCCGCAATTGGATGTAATGATGTTGCGGAGATCTAAAAAAGCACAACATTATGGACATATTGTTCATGCCCCTACGGATGTGTTTACCTATCGAAAGTTTGCTTTTGACTATTTTGATTCCGTATTTTGCTCCGGAGCGCATCAAATTGAAGGAATTAGAAAGTTGGAAGAGCAGCGCGGTACGCCTAAAAAGTTATTGTTGGAAACGGGACTAACCTATTATGACATTATGTTCGATGAGATTAAAAACCTGTCGTTGCCCGAAAAAAAGAGACCTGTAGTTTTGGTTGCGCCAACTTGGAAAGAGTATTCGATCATAAATCGCTTTGGTATTCCATTTTTTGAATCCTTGTTGCTCGATCAAAGTTATGATATAATATTACGACCGCATCCACAGACCTATGTGAGTTTCCCTAAATTGATTGACGAAATTGAATCACATTTTAGAAATGAATCACGGTTTACCATCGATTGCAATCCTTTGGGAACAGAAAGCATGGCCATATCGGATTTGATGATTGGCGACTTATCGGGTGTGTTTTGGGATTACGCGTTCTTGTATTCAAAACCAGTATTGCTGTTAAAAACGGAATTTGATTCAATCGAAGGGTTTGAAGGGAGTGAACTCGATTATGAGATGTGGGAAATGCGTGAACGGGGTCGATTAGGTCAGATTTTTGACGAGAATGATATTGAAAACATCAGTCAAATAGTTGTGGAACTTATACAAAATCCACCTTTTAGAGCGTTGGAGGAGTTGCGGAATCGGTCTGTTTACAATTTTGGGAATGCAGGAGAGGTTGCTGCGAATCAAATCTTGAAAATTATTGACAATCAGATTGTTGAATAGGCATATTGAGCCGTTCTGTTTTAGAATTTTACGGTTTACGCAACAAGCAAAAGAACCGAAAGACGTTGCGTATTTGTTTTTACATAAAAACACGAATGTATTATGAATTTTTTTGAAACTTTAATTGCCCCGTTTATATACATAATTAAACATCTTTTTCTGTTAAGCTATGGATTAACAGAAAATTATGGTTTGGCCATCATTCTTTTGAGTTTTTTTATTTCCCTTCTTTTGTTGCCCGTATTTATTTTAATTGAAAAGTCGAAAAAGAAAGACGATCTCTTAAAGCAGAAAATGAAACCTCTTCTTGATGAAATTAAGAGGTGTTACAAAGGTCAAGAACGATATTATTATATTCGCACGTTAAATCGCCAACACAATTACAGCTCCTTTAAATCGTTAATTCCAATTCTGAGTTTGTTGTTGCAGATTCCTTTTTTTATTGCAGCATACCAATTTCTTGAGCATTATGAGCCATTAAAGGGAGTCTCTTTTCTTTTTATCAATGATTTAAATTCCCCAGATGCTCTTTTGGGGATTGTCAATATCCTGCCCATTGCTATGACTCTGGTAAATCTAGCCACCGTTTATGTTTACACCCGAAATGGTAACAAATCTGAACGCAACCAGATGATTGTGGTAGCGGGACTTTTCCTTGTTTTGCTTTTTAATCTCCCGGCAGGTTTGGTGATGTATTGGACAATGAATAATGTTTTTAGCTTCTTTCGACTCTTTATAACCAACCCAGAGGTTTTTAAAAGAAGGAATGCCATATCCTCCACACCAAATGTTAAATTTCAAAATTTACTTGTCCCCTTTAAAAGGTCGTTTCCTAGACTCCTAAAAATAGGCATCGTTTTATTGGTGTTTGCTCTTTTAAGTCAACTAAATTGGGCAATGAGTAATAATTTTAATAACATCTTTTTGCGATTGTTTTACGCCATTTTAGCCACTATTGCGATCACAGTATTGGTTGGCTTACTCATGTTTGTTTTTACTCATGTTAAGGTACAACTCTTGAAAATTAACATAAAACCCCCGTTTTTTTATTCAGCTCTATTTTTGACAATTTATTTCTATTTAGCATCTGAGTTCTATTTTACAGGACTAAATACAAATCTTAACCTTCTTTCTCTTCTTTTGCTTATCCCTCTGCAAGTAGTTGGTTTTCTGTATGTGTTAAAACGGATTAAATCAACTTCCCATTTGGTTTATCTAGGGACCATTGGTGTATTGGTGTTTTTGTTTGTTGGTCAAGTTTTTAATCTGATTGTGCTTTTGAGCGAGCAGGCAATTTCATTAAGTTTCTTTAGTATTAATATTACGGTCGAAAATAGCAATTTGACGAGCATTATAATTCCGGGAATTATATTTTCAATTGTTACTGTTCCCTATTATATGCTGACCCATAGACCTAAAATAGTTGCCAAGATGAGTTTTACTTGGTCTATGTTTGTTTTAGCTATCCTCTATTTGATGGGAATTGTATTTCTTTGGAATCCCTTGACGGTTTATGCTTCCTCGCCGGAGACGTTTTCATTTCCAGCGGTAAATATTATAAAAACTAATTTCGATATATTTATAGTTAGTCTTCTTATTCCATTGGTTATATTTCTTTTCTCGCCACAAAAATGGAAACGAGTTTGGTTGTTTATTTTCCTTTTTTTTGTTGCCATTGCGTTTATCAATAGTTCATTGATACCCATAAACTTAGGCTCACTACAAGAGTCGCGGTTTTCGGAACAAGAGAAACTTGCAGCACCCATATATCGATATATACTTGAAGCGTTTGTTCTCATAGGGCTGTTTATAGGGATTCTTTGGTTACATCGGAAACAGTTTGCGAAATCAATCGTGGGAACTTTATTGACGATAAACGTATTAGTAGTTTTTCACAGCTTATATGCAGTTTACAATACCCAAAGTTTTTTCACCACAGGTAGAGAGAGTCAAACCATAAGTGGAAATGTTATGAGGCCGATTCCGTTTTCAAAGGAGAAAGAAAATGTTGTCTATTTCGTTATTGACGCGTTCCAAGGTTGGTTTATTAAGCAAATAATGGAAGACGAACCAACGCTTAAAGATATATACAGTGGTTTTATTTGGTATCCAAATATGATATCCATGTCTAATTACACCCACGCTTCTATTCCTTCTATGCTGGGCGGTGAAGGTTATTCCGTCGATCAAATGAATGCCAATGATAGTGTAAGTATTAAGGAAAAGATGCTATCGGCATCCCATCAATTTGTTGAGAAAGTGAAATCACGAGGGTTTCATTATTCTACGGAATATCTCCATTATTCCGATTTTAACGACAGTATTGTTGATAACACTATTCCACTTTGGAAAGAGCAGTGGAAAAAATACGGAGATCATATTCATCTAGGAATTTTTCATGAAATTTGGTATAAGCGGTTGTATGAAAACGCTTTATTTAATAGTGTTCCGCTTTTTTTAAAACCGAAAATATACAATAATCAGGAATGGTTGGCGGCATATAGTAAAAATGAGAAACCCGTAGCATGGAAATTCACGTGGTACAATTTCGTTCGATTATTACCTTTTATTTCGGACATGGAATCGGAACAACCGAATTTTATATACTTACATAGTGGCGTTGCCCATAATCCCTGGAATATTGTAACTGATCAGGGAGAATTTGTTGGTAATGTTACTCCATATGATAATAATAGATGGACTATCAAGCAATTGAGTAAGTGGATACTGTGGATGAAAGAGAATCAGGTTTACGATAATACGAAGATTATTTTCATCTCCGATCATGGAGCATCTTGGGGTCAATTTGATGGTGAATTAGATTTTGAATCACCAATTATTTGTAACGAGGATACGAAATTGATTAGTGATCGAAATTTCTTACGACTCAATCCATTATTGTTAGTAAAGGATTTTTATGCACAAGGGGAATTGAGAGAAGATTGGCGAATTATGAGTAATGCCGATGCGCCTGCCATTGTATTTAATGAGAACGATCCCACTAAAGGAGAACCTCTTAATCGAACTCTGGATGCATATTGGACAATTTGGGCATCAAAAATGATGGAAAACAATACAATGCAAGTGCATAAACACTACGTTGTAAACGATAACGTGTTTGATTTAAAAAATTGGAAAGTTGTAGAATAGTTTAGCTCTATTGTCGTGGGGCTGCTACGTCTATATCCCTTATAATTTCTCCATATTCAATATCTATATTGAGCGTTTTGCACATCCGTTCGACATTGCTTTTTATCTCAATGATTTTGGTATAGGGAAGCCAACCAAGATAAATTGTTTTTCGTTTATTGCTTCTTTTAAAAAAAGAGATGTAGGTTGGACCCAACTTTACCTTCTTGATTGTTTGCCACAATATAGCTATTGGGGCGTGCCTGTAGAACCCCAATTGATATTCAAGGGCAACAAGGTCAGCGTTGATGTAAAGGGCGGTTTTGCGCCCTTTGAAGGCAAAGTAAATAAAAGTAATTAAGTAGCAAGCAGGAATAATATAAACCGATTTATTGTGCACCCCATTGAGATAAAATATTGTGAAGGTTATCAGGGTAATGCCGATTAACACAGCCGATATTATTATCAAAAATCGTTTGTATCGACCTCCTTTTTCGGAGGTTTTATTAAGATTTACATTAAAGCTTTCCATAACTCACTCATTTTAAAGTAAAGTTAATCTGTTTTTTTTATTGTATTCGAATTTATGGAGTTTTTTTGACGAATTGTAGTATTGAGGAGATTTTAATTCGGATTGTTTTTGCAAATTAAATTATCGATTTGCGTTGATTTGAAGTCAATACAAAAAGTTATTGCTCAATATTGAGAAGCCCTTCTGGACAATTTAGAGTGATTGATTTATTGGGAATAAATTCAACAATCCACTCTTCGGCAATGGGGATAAAGATTTGACCTTTAGGGGTGTCAATTATCATTAATGGGTTTCCGGGGATTGGTTCTATTGCGGTACAAGTCCCAATGATTCCGTAATGAATGTCGCTGACTTGAATATCTTTAATTTGTGTTAATAGGTTTAGGTTGTTTTGGTCTATAATTGTTCGGGGGGCAAGCACTTTACAACCTACAAATTCTTTGGCAACTTCGGGGGTGTTGATTAACTCAAATTTCACAATATATGCACCGCTGTTTTTTTCGGTAATCTCTTCTAAAAAAAGAGGAACCGGTAATTCGTCAATAACAACAAATATCGGTTCCTCAAACTCTGCAAGCTCCAGATTGTGTTCTGTTTGTATAACTACGCTACCATTAACACCGTGTGTTTTTGATATTGAGCCTAGTAAAAAACAGTCGGAAGCTTTAATTACCATTTTTTTAGAAAACTATTTTTCCTCTGAAGGTTTGTTCTCTTCAGTAGATTCTTCTGCTACTGCTGCTTCAGCTGCTTTTGCAGCTCTAGCTTCCGCTTCTACTTTTGCTTGGGCTGCTTTAGCTTCATTTATTTTAGCTAATCGCTCTTCGTTTTTCTTTTTCTCAGCGTCAAAACGTGTGCTCTCTACTGCAATTTTTGATTGCGTGATCGAATTTATTTCGTTGCTTTTTTTAACTTCGTTTTTGGCTTTCCACTCTTCAAATTTTTGTTCTGCTACCTCAGGAGTAAAAGCTCCTTTTGCTGCACCTTTTAGTAAGTGTCGCATGTGAAGTACACCTTCTCTTCGAAGGATCGCATTAACAGTCTCTGTTGGTTGAGCTCCATTTTCTAACCACGATAACGCTTTTTCGAAGTTGAGCGTGATCGTAGCAGGGTGGGTGTTAGGGTTGTACGATCCTATTCGTTCAACGTATCTACCATCCCGTGGCGCCCTGCTGTCTGCTACCACTATGTGGTAGAATGGACGGTTTATCCGTCCGTGTCTTGCTAGTCTAATCTTTGCAGGCATTTCATTATCGTTTTAAATGTTTAAAAAGTGTCGCAAAGATAGTCTTTATTTTTTCTATTGTGTCAACATTTGGAATCCTTTTTATGGATATCATGATTTTTTATGCTTTATTTGCGATCAATCATTTATTTGAAACCAATTTCCTATTTTTGTGAAGAATTATTAAATATTGTATGGAAACGATTAATCTTAGAAACGTTATTGCTGAGAAAAATCCTTCATTGGCGCGACGTATGCCAGGATTTATGCTGAACCTAATTGGACGTATTTTATATCTAAAAGAAATAAATTTACATATAACTACCCATGGTCATAAAGATGGTGTGGCGAATTCCAATTCATTTTTAGAGGATCTAAATATCTCTTATACAGTACATGGAGTTGATAAAATTAAGGCGGGACGTTATCAATTTGCAAGCAATCATCCCTTGGGAGGATTGGATGGAGTTTGCCTAATTTCAGTAATAAATAAATATTTTGGGGAACCTCGCTTTATGGTTAATGATGTTTTAATGCATTTGAAATTTTTTAAAGATATTTTTGTCCCCATTAATACATTTGGCATAACCTCAAAAAATAATGCTAAAATTATTGATAACGCATATTCATTGGATAATCCGATTATAATTTTCCCTGCTGGAATTGTGTCTCGAAGGGTTAAGGGCAAAATCGTTGATTTAGCTTGGAGAAAAAGTTTTGTCCAGAAATCCATTGAGCATCAGCGAGATATAGTGCCTGTGTTTTTCGAGGGGGTTAATACAAAACGGTTTTATAGGGTGGCAAATATTCGTAAATGGCTTGGTGTTAAAACTAATATAGAAATGTTTTTATTACCTAGTCAGATGTATAAAAAGCGGAATGCCCATTTTAACATATATTTTGGAGAGCCTATTCCGTGGCAGACCCTAGAAACTGGAAAAAGTGTCCGTGATTGGAGTTCTACTATCAAGGAAATAGTTTATCAGTTACGACCGTAGTTTGTTGTATATTTAATTATATTTGTAGTTCGCTTGAATTTTAAGAAACTGTATTAAGGACTAAAAAGTAGTGTTTTAGATGGAAAAATTGATTGATCCCATACCCGCACATATTATAGAAAAGGAACTTACGCCCGATAAATTTATTCGTAAAACAAATTATGGGGGTAATGAGATATATGTATTTAATCACCATAGCGCGCCCTATGTTACATTAGAGGTTGGTCGTCTTCGTGAACTTGCTTTTAGAGAAGCTGGTGGGGGAACTGGGAAAAGTTGTGATTTAGACAATTTTGACTTACAGGAAGTCCCTTATAATCAGCTTATTGTGTGGTCGCCAGCCGAGCGGATGATTGTTGGTGGTTATCGTTATTTAGTGGGGAAAAATGCTACGCTTGATGAGTTGGGGAATATTCGTTTAGCAACATACAAGTTGTTTAATTTTTCCGATACGTTTATAAAAGAGTATTTGCCTTTTACAATTGAGTTGGGACGTTCTTTTGTGCATCCCGAATTTCAGACAAGCAATAGTTCGCGCAAAAGTATTTTTGCATTGGATAATTTGTGGGACGGATTGGGAGCTATTGTGGTTGAAAATCCAGATATGCACTATTTCTTTGGTAAAGTGACCATGTACACTCATTATCAAAAAGAAGCACGTGATTTACTACTCTATTTTTTACAGAAACATTTTCCAGACAAAGATAAATTACTGCAACTCGTTGATCCCATGCCATTGAATTTAGATAACAAGGGATATGACCTACTGTTCCCAACCATGGATTATACGGTAAATAAGCGAATTTTAAATAGCGAAGTGCGAAAATATGGCGAGAATGTTCCTCCGTTAATTAATGCCTATATGAATCTATCCCCATCGATGCGTACATTTGGGACTTCAATAAATCACGATTTTGGAGATGTGGAAGAGACAGCGATTCTTATTGATATTCGAGATATTTATAAATCAAAAATGGATCGGCATATAACATCTTATATCCAAACGAAGAACTCCTAGTTTCTCGTTGGAGATCAAGGCTTAAAGGTGCCTTATTTCAGGGGGAATGGGCTAAAATGTACTTTTAGGTGTTGGAAATTGCCTAAATATACAATCCAATTTTTTATGATAATTTGTGATCGATAAAAATCAGGGTGATTTTCCAACTCAACAACTCTAATTCCTAACGCCTCAACACGTATTTCTGTAATCCTCACTGTTTTTTAGTAGTTATACAACCGTTTGCTCAACGATTGATCGTAGCATCACAAAACAATAAGCGGAAATATCATAAAGTGAATCGTTTTTCTTTAATATGCCCGTCCACTTTTGCCTTCTATGTAGTTTATAAATGCTGTATTTACAACCTTGTGTCCTCCTGGCGTAGGGTAATCTCCTGTGAAATACCAATCTCCGGTGTCATTTGGACATGCTTTGTGCAGATTGTCAACGGTTTGGAACACAACTTTTATTTTAGCTTTAATCCTTGGTTGTAAAATAGAGGCAATTTTGTCGCTTATTTCCTGATCTGTGAAAGGAGCATAAAGTTCGCAAACGAAATTTCTCATGTCGTTGCGGTGTAGGTTCTTTTGATCCATACATTTTTTGTAAACATCGTTAATAAGCGAACTTAATCCGTTATCGCGAAGCAATTCAATCACTGCTTGAAAGGCTATGAAATCAGATAACCGAGCCATGTCAATTCCGTAACAATCGGGATATCGAATTTGTGGCGACGATGAAACGACGATGATTTCCGTTGGTGAAAGTCGATCTAAGATGCGAAGTATTGATTTTTTAAGTGTTGTGCCTCGAACAATACTATCATCAATGATTACCAGTTTATCGATATTGGGTCGGATTGTTCCATAGGTAACATCATAAACGTGTTCTACAAGGTCGTCGCGACTACTATCATCCGATATGAAAGTACGTAATTTAACGTCCTTAATGGCTATTTTTTCAACTCGTGGGCGTGTATTTATTATTGTTCGCAACTCCTCATCCGTCATTGATCCATTTCCACGAATAATTTTATCAATTTTAGCCCCTAGCATATGCGATTCTATTCCTTTAATCATTCCATAAAATGCAGATTCTGCCGTGTTTGGAATAAAACTAAATACGCTATGTTCTAAATCATTGTCAATCGCTTTTATTATTTGTGGGGTTAGTAGTTCGCCCAATTTTTTTCTTTCGTTGTATATATCGGCATCGCTACCTCGCGAGAAGTAGATGCGTTCGAAAGAACAGCTTTTTCGCTCTTTGGGAGCAAGTATTTGAGGCATGGAGAGATCTCCATTTTTACGAATTACGAGTGCATGCCCAGGCTTAATTTCATGAATTCGTTCAACGGGAACATTCATTACTGTTTGAATAACCGATCGTTCCGATGCGGCTACAATTATTTCGTCGTCGGCGTAATAACTTACGGGGCGTATTCCGTTGGGGTCGCGCATAATAAATGAATCGCCATGACCAATAACTCCGCCAATGGCATATCCACCATCCCAGTTTTCACTGGCTTTCGTTAAAAGCTCGGCAATGTTTATGTTATCTTCAATTAAATTTGATATTTCTTTATGGCTGTGTCCTTGTTTTTTGTAGGTTTCAACCATTAATTCATTGATTTCGTCGAGTCGATACCCAATTTTTTCCAATATGGTTACAGTATCGCTATAATCTTTGGGATGTTGTCCAAAGTCTTTAAGTTGGTCGAATAGCTCGGCAACGTTCGTTAAATTGAAGTTCCCTGCTAGTACAAGAGTCTTACTTTTCCAGTTGCTTTCGCGCATTACCGGGTGCACATTTTCAATATTGTTCCGTCCAAATGTGCCGTATCGAAGGTGACCAAGGAGTATTTGTCCGGCAAAATCAAAGTTCTCCTTGGCATACGTTGGATTTACTGCAAGATCTTTGTTTCTTTCAGCAACAAGTTCTACTTGTTTTCGAACCATTTCAAACGTATCAATAATTGGTTTACTCGAATTTGAGCGCACTCGAGCTAAGTATCGTGAACCGGCCGATACATCCAGTTTTAGACAGGCCAAACCTGCTCCGTCTTGTCCACGATTTCGCTGTTTTTCCATTAAGAGGTACATCTTGTTTATGCCATACATCCATGTGCCGTACTTTATTCGATAGTATTCTAAAGGTTTAAGCAATCGAATAAATGCAATTCCACATTCGTGTTTTAAAGCGTCGCTCATAATGTTTTTATTTAATGGTTTTAATAATTCGTTCTGCTATTGCTGTACGATCAAGATTGTATTTTTTTAGTAGTTCGTCGGGGGTTCCACTTTCCCCAAATTGATCGTCCATGCCAATAAATTCCATTCTGCAGGGGTAATGTTTCGATAGAACTTCGGATACTGCACTTCCTAATCCTCCAATAATTTGATGTTCTTCTACGGAAACAACAAAATTGGTTGATTTGGCACAATCAATAATTAATTCCTGATCAATGGGCTTTATGGTATGGATATTAACTACTTGAGCACTAATGTTTTTGTTTTCTAATATTTGAGCTGCCATTAATGATTCGTAAACCAAATGTCCGGTAGCGATTATGGTTACGTCGATTCCTTGTTTTAAAACTTGTCCCTTCCCAATGGTAAAGTGTTGATCTATTGACGTGAAGTCTGGAACACTCTCTCGTCCTACACGAATATAAACTGGACTTTTACAATTGAGAACCGCTGTTTTAATGGCTATTTCGGCTTGTGTAGCATCGCATGGCGAGAGAATAGTCATGTTAGGAAGAACGCGCATGGTTGCTATGTCTTCCAAGCTTTGATGGGTAGCTCCATCGGCTCCAACCGATATTCCCGCATGAGCTCCTCCAATGATGACTGGTAAATTATTGTAGCAAATAGATATCCGAATTTGATCTAAACATCGTGTTGTAGCAAAAGTAGCATAGGTTGCAAATACGGGAAGCATTCCATTTAGGGCAAATCCCGCTGCTATTGCGGCTATGTTTTGTTCTGCAATTCCGATACTGAAAAATCGTTCTGGATATTTGCTTTTAAATAGATCGAGACTAACGGACGATGTGAGGTCAGCTCCAAGGCATACGATCTCTTTTTTTTGTTCTGCAATCTCTGCCAAACCGATCCCAAAGCCAACACGAGTAGGACGCATCTTTATATTATTCATTGGAGATGTTATTTTTGGAGATTAACTCCTTCGTAAATTGAGCTAATTGTTCTTTATTAGGTACTTTGCCATGCCACGTGTAATCGTCTTCGATGCTTTTAATTCCGAAACTCATTTTAGTGTTGGCAATAATAACCTTCGGCTTTTGAGTCGATTGTTGGGTTCGTTTATAGGTTGAAATAAATTCTTCGATGTTGTTTCCGTTGCACTCAAATACGTCCCACCCAAACGATTTCCACTTGTCAGCCAACGGTTCTAACATCATTACATTTTCGGTGTTGCCATCAATTTGAACTCGGTTTCTGTCCACAATAGCAATCATATTTGATAGATTGTAATGTGTAGCGCTCATGGCAGCTTCCCAGATAGATCCTTCTTGCAGTTCTCCATCGCCAAGTATAGTTACAATGTTGTAGTTTTCTTTTTTATATTTTGCCGATAAGGCTATGCCCACAGCAATACTTAGTCCTTGTCCCAAACTTCCCGATGATGTTTCAATTCCGGGTAAATGATTGTTAAGTGCGGGATGTCCTTGTAATCGGCTTCCTAATTTCCGAAGTGATTGAAGTTCGGCTATTTCAAAGTATCCGGCATGTGCCAGTGATGCGTATAGGACAGGAGCTAAATGTCCTGCGGATAAAATTACTCGATCTCGATTTTTGTCTTGTGGATGGTTGGGGTTGTGGTGCAATAGGTGGAAATATAAGGCGGTAAATATATCGGCTACGCCAATGGATCCACCTAAATGTCCTGATTTAGCGGTATGTAGCATCTCTAAGATGGAGATCTTAATTTGAATTGCTTTTTGGGTAAGCGCTTGGATAGAAAGATCTCTAATTTTCATTCTCCTAACGATGGGTAGTTAATGGTTGTTTTTACAATATAGCAATTGGGGAATTTCCGTACAAAGCGCTTGTAATCAATGAGTGCAGAGTTTTCGTCTCGGTAATCACCAATCCGAACTTTAATAAATGGGGGTTCAAACTGTGTATATAATCTTTCTGAATCGAAGGTTGGGAAATTTTCTATAAATTCAGCACGAAGTTTCAGTGCATTTTCGCGTGCATCCGATTTATAGTCACTATAAAGTTGAATTCTGTATCCCGGGATTTTGTTTTGCTTTGCTTTGTTTAAAATTAAGGTTTTTTCGAGCAAATTGTTAATTGATTCATTTTGATGAACAATGACAACGCTTCCATTGACACTTTCTTTGGCCAAATTACTGATTATTTCTTGCGCCGATAAAGTTTGTGCTAACCCCATCAACAGCACCAAAATGATGGTTTTATAGGTTGAATTTGATTTGTTAGCAAGTGATTTAATCATGGAAAAACCTCGCGTTAAATGATGTTACAAAGGATATTCTTTATGGTGTAAAATAAGCTAAAATAATAGATTTTTCAAAATGAATAAGGAACGAAAAGGGCGCGAGGTGTAGTTTCATTGAATTTTACCTATTGCGTTCTTAGTACGGATGCATACTTAGTATTGGAATTGGGGAGTGGTTTACCATTTGTTGTGCATAGGGTCCTAGCCAGATGTTTTTGGTGCTTTCGTTTTGCTCTGTCATTATGGCAATTATCTCAGCATTAACCTCTTGGGCATATTCAATGGTCATATTTGTGAGATTTGTTCCTCTGGTAGAGCTGTTTACGATTTTTATGCCTTGATTAAATAAATAGGCTACGACTTGTTCCTTGTAGTGTTCAATTTTCTCAATTTGGTCGATTTTATTATTCTCGCAGATGTCGAGGACATGTACTTCGGCATTAAACCGAATTGCTAATTCGGTAATGAATGGAACTTTTTGACGAGTTTCGGGAGTTCCATCAATTGGGAGTACGATTTTTTGAATGTCTCGTGAGGTAAACGATTGTCGTACAGATAGTACCGGGCAACTTGAGTTATTGATTACTTTGTAGGCAGTACTGCCTAACCACAATTCTTCAAATCCACTGTTTCCGTGTGTTCCGATTACAATTAACGATGAATCGCCATATTTTGCCTGATTTGCAATTTCGTTAAATACGCGACCTCGTTGTATTCGGTAGTCCAGTTTGTTGTTGATTTGATGGCTGTATTTTGCGACAATTTGTTCAAACATGTTTTGAACGGACATCTCATCCACCTTTGATGTATTTGTATCGAGGGTTTTGAAAATTGCAGCCGGTGTTTTTAAAACATGAACCATTCGTATGTTCATGTTCAGGTGGTTCGATAATAGGATTGCGTATTCAAGAGCATTGATTGAATTTTCGCTAAAATCTAGGGGAACTAAAATGTGTCTCATGATGCTCTGTTTTTCAAAGGTTAGTGATGTTCCTGTTGAAAAAAACAAAGGAGAAGTCGAAGCTTCTCCTTTGTAATTAGTTTACAACTTTTCGTGTGTTGTAACTTATTTTCAAGGCATTAGCCCTACGTAATTCTTGTTTTATGTCCGTAACGATACCCATTTTTACTGATTCATCAATTTTGAGAACTGTAGTCATAAAGGGTCGTTCTGCTTCGTCTCTGGCTTCTCGTTCACTGGCAATATACGTTTGTATTTCCGGTATAGTTGCAAATGCGTCGTTGAGCTGAACACGAGGTTCTGTTCCAAAAAGTTCTTGATAACTGCGGATTGGAACACCAACATAAATATTACTTGCTAACGATTTTTTTTCTAATTTTGTGCCTTCAGTTGCTGCAGGAACAGTAACTCTAATTTTAAGTTCTGTTTCTCGCATGGTTGTACTTACCATAAAAAAGAAGAGTAGCATGAACACAATATCGGGCAACGATGCCGTAGATATTGCCGGAGTCCCTTTTGATTTTCCTTTTCTTACAAATTTGCTCATATTACTTTCCTCCTATGTTTTTGGGTTCTGCCTCGGAAATTTTCTGAGGAATCGCAACTCTGATTGCATCTACATCTGCTTGGTCTAATAGTTGAGCAAATGATTTTCCAAACTCGCGCATTGAAAGTTCAGTGCGAAGCTCATTATATGCTGCAACCAATTCGTTTTGTACTTCAATATATCTTTTATATGAAGTACCACGGTCATTTTGAAGCGAAATGATTCCTTTAGAGACAGGAAACCCATCGGGGAATCTTTTCTCAAAATGTTTGTGGGGAATCTTTTTCGGTTCATTTCCATCAGGTACATATCTCGGATTTGCCACCAAAATAGGTTTGTAGTCTAATTCCGGTAAGTCTTCTAGATAATGAGGGTTTTCAATGAACTCTTTTGCTTTTGCTCGCAAATCTTTAATGTCCATATCCTTCCCGTTTACTAGAAGTCTATCACTTTTATTGATCAATACAATAAAGATATTTCGCTCTTTAATTTTTGTTTCTTCGTTTAGCTTTTGGTTTTCCTCAGGCATTGGAGGGAGAACCCTAGCCATTCCCGAATCCACATCCATTGTGGTGGTAACCAAAAAGAAGATCAAAAGTAGAAAAGCAATATCGGCCATTGACCCTGCATTGATTTCTTGTTGTTCTTGACGAGCCATAATATAATTTTTTTGCGTTATAGACAGAGTTAATTTACACTAGCGTACTAAACTTCGTACACCCGTATATACAATTCCGACTACTGCAATTAAAAAAAACAGGTACATCGATAGCAAGCCAGTATCAACTGCTGTTGCCATTCCTGGGGTGATGTTGAATTTTTCATATCCAAAGAAAATTGGAATTTCAGGCGATGCAAGTAAATATGCTACTAAAAGAACCGCTCCTAGTGCTGCTATTGATACTAAACTTCGTTTGGCAGTTTTTGCATTGGTAAATATATTTAAAATACTGAAACCAAGGGTTGCAATAATTGCTAAAAATGCCAAGCCATATACTACATAAATGAAGTTTATCAACGAACTGCCAAGGTTTTCCATTGTCCAAGCAACCTTTTCGGCTGGGATAACAATACTCTCTGGCATGGTTTCCATGGTCATAACACCATAATAGAATATAATTGCGAAAAGTATTGCTAAAATGAAAAGTGTGGCAGATATTATTTGTGTGAATTTAGATAATTTATCTGACATGGGTGGTTATCTTTTAGAATTGTATTTTGTAATAATGTCAATAAGGGTGATTGATGCATCTTCCATGCTGTTTACAATTGAGTCGATTTTTGATACTACATAATTGTAAAAAACTTGAAGAATCATCGCAACGATCAAACCGGATACGGTGGTAATCAAAGCCACTTTAATACCTCCAGCCACAAGTGATGGACTGATGTCTCCGGCTGCTTCGATAGAGTCAAAAGCACCAATCATACCAATTACAGTACCCATAAATCCAAGCATAGGAGCAAGTGCGATGAAAAGACTAATCCATGTTAATCCTTTTTCTAATTGACCTGTTTGAACACTTCCGTATGAGATTACTGATTTCTCAACTACTTCAAGACCTTCTTCCATACGACTTAAACCTTGGTAGAAAATTGAAGCAATGGGACCTCTTGTGTTACGACATACTTCCATTGCAGCTTCAACGCCTTCTGCAGAAAGAGTATCTTCAACGCTTTGAAGAAGTTTTTCCACGTTTGTTGATGCTAAATTTAAGTAAATGATACGCTCGATTACTAATGCCAAACCGAAAATAAGACAAAGCAATACAACGCCCATAAATCCAGCTCCACCCTCAATAAATTTTATTTTTAATTGTTGGTGAACGGCAGCTAATCCTTCTTCTTCAGCTTGCTCAGTGTCAGGGGCTATTTGGGCTGGAGCTTCTACTTCGGGAGCTTCTTGCACTAGTGTTGTGTCGGTTTGTTCTGCGCTTTCTTGTGCCATTAAGCTAGTTGACACTCCCAATGAAAGCATACCAATTACGGTAAAGAATACAAGTAATTTTTTCATGGTTCTCAATTTAATTTTAATTGTTAAGCAAAATTATGTAAAAAGATTATTATTCGCAAATTAGCGGAGAGAGTGGGATTCGAACCCACGATACCCTTGTGAGGTATACACACTTTCCAGGCGTGCGCCTTCGACCAACTCGGCCATCTCTCCTACTGTTTTTCAAATTTATTAATGTATCACTAATCCACACCTCAAATTTGGTGGCGCAAATTAGTGACTTTTTTTTATTTTCCTGTTATGATTGGTCATTTATTTCGCCACGTAAGGATATTTTAAGTTTTTGAATAATTGTTGCATGGTCGGTTATGTTTCCAAGAAGGTACATTAGTTTTGTGACTGCAGCCTCTGTAGTTGAATCATAGCTGCTTATAACTCCAATGTTTAATAAGCCGATCCCTGTTTCGTATTTTTTCATATTAACCCGTCCCTCTGTACATTGTGTGACGTTCACAATGATAACACCTCTATTTATGGTATCACTAAGAATTTTGTGAAATTCGGGACTTGTTGGTGCGTTGCCCGATCCATATGTTTCAAGAATTATCCCTTTTATGTGGGGTAAATTGCAAATCGCTTTTATTGTTTGTACCGTAATTCCAGGGAATAACTTGAGTATAACCACATTTTGTTCCAGTTTAGTGTGTACCGCAAAATCTTCTTTTGGACTGTAATTGATATGATCTCGGTTATAAACGATGTTGATTCCTGCTTGTGCTAATGCGGGGTAATTGTAACTTTTAAAGGCGTTGAAATGTTCGGCACTTCGTTTTGTTGTTCGGTTTCCTCGATACAGCTCTGTTTCAAAATAGATGGCTACTTCGGGGACTATTGCTCCACGATTGTCGCGCGCTGCTGCAATTTCAATGGCTGTAATTAGATTCTCCTTACCATCGGTTCGAATAAGCCCAATGGGGAGTTGTGATCCGGTAAGGATAACAGGTTTTGTTAAATTTTGAAGCATGAAACTCAACGCTGATGCAGTGTAAGACATCGTGTCGGTTCCGTGCAATATCACAAATCCATCATATTTATAGTAGTTTTCGTTAATTAAGTTGGCCAGTTGTTCCCAAATAATTGGACTCATGTCCGATGAGTCTATGATTGGATCAAATGTATATGATTCGAGTTTAATGCCAAGCCGTTTTAGTTCGGGTACTTGCTGCATAATGTGGTCGAAATCAAAGGGCTTTAGCGCTCCTGTTTCCGGATTGGTTGCCATTCCAATGGTTCCGCCAGTATAGATTAATAATATTGATGGTTTGTTCGGCATTTTAGTTGATTTTCGGAGTTGTATTTATTTTTGAAAATAGGGTTAATGCGTTTTTTGTAGTTGAATCGGCTATTTCTTGAAAAGAGAGATCTTTAATTATTGCGACTTTTTCTACGATTAATTTTATGTATGCTGATTCATTTCTTTTTCCTCGATGTGGCGTAGGTGCTAGATATGGACTGTCTGTTTCAACCACAATTTTTGATAAAGGAGTTTTTTCAATTATTTCGTTCAAACCACCATTTTTGAACGTCGCCACTCCGCCTATTCCAATATACATGCCATAATCTAGAACGCGTTTGGCTTGTTCCAACGTTCCTGAAAAACAATGAAACACACCTTTAGGTAAGTTTGACTTGTATTTGTCAAGAACATTAAAGATCTCTTCCATGGAATTACGAGCATGAATAACGATGGGTAAATTGTGTTTTATGGCAAGGGTAATTTGATGTTCGAAGGCTTTTATTTGTTCCTTTAGTGTGGATTTATCCCAATAAAGGTCAATGCCTGTTTCGCCAATGGCAATAATATTGTGTTTTTCAATTTGTTGGGCGATATGGGCAAGTTGTATTTTATAGTCTTTTTTAACACTGGTAGGATGTAATCCTGCCATGGGATAGCAGAAATTAGGATGGTTTTTGCACAACTCCATTAACGGTGCAACGGACGACATGTCAATATTGGGAAGTAGGATTGCTTTCACTCCTGTTTCTATGGCTCTTTGTATTGCCTCTGTCCTGTCGTTGTCAAATTGCGACAAGTATATATGTGCGTGGGTGTCAATCATTTTCTTTAATTCTTACGATATTGATTTCCTGGACAAGCGGTGATTATACCCTTAAATTCGATTGCCAATAAAATGGAGGATACTTTATAGACAGGAATGGCAAGTTTCGACGCTAAATAGTCCACGGTAATGGGTTGGTCGTCTTCGAAAAGATCGAAAATGGTCTCTTCCTCTTCGGTTAATTCTTCAAAGATTTGTTTTTGCACGGGTGATTTCGAATTAGTGTCCCAGTTCATTCCATATTCAATATCGCTCAGGTTTTCGCAAAGTGCGGCTTTGTTTCTCTTTATCAATGCGTTGCACCCCGCTGAGTTTTCGTCCCCAATTTTACCGGGGAATGCAAAAACATCGCGTCCGTATCCTTGAGCGTAATCTGCAGTGGCCAACGCTCCTCCCGATATTCCCGATTCTGCAACCAATATGGCATCGCTTAGTCCGGCAATAATCCGATTTCGACGAATAAAGTTGGTTTTGTCGTAGGGTGCTTTGTGAGGAAACTCTGTAACAAGGGCTCCATTCTCTTTTATGATGTTGAGTGCTATGCTGCGATGTTGTGCGGGATATATTTTGTCGAGTCCATGTCCAAGAACAGCTGCTGTAGGAATTTGATTATGTAGCGACGCTTTGTGGGCAATGACATCAATGCCGTAAGCCAAACCACTCACGATGGTTATATCGTGGTTACGCTCTTTGAAATCATGAACCAGACTTTCAACCATTATTTTTCCATATACGGTTGAGTTCCGTGTTCCTACAATGGCGAATATTCTCTTTTTGAAAAGTATATCTTCGTTGCCTTTAACAAACAAAATTAAAGGACTATCGGGACAGTTGATTAGTTTTGGGGGGAATCGTTTTTCGAAACTTGACAATATTTTAATGGAGTGTTTCTCACAAAAGAGAATCTCCTCTTCGGCTAACTTTTTTCCTTTGTCAAAATCCATTCGTTGCACAGTGGTGTTCCCCAGTCCCGGGATTTTACTCAGCTCTTTTGGTTGACTTGTAAACACCTCTTTGATTCCACCACAATAAGCAATTAGCTTTTTTGCAGTTATGGGACCTAGTTTTGGGGTTAATGCCAACGCAATAAGATAGTGAAGTGTTGAGTCCATTATTGATAATGTTGTTTTATAAACGATGCAAATTTACAAAAAGAAGTAGTCCGTGCAAAGATATAGTTTGCTATTGTTAAACTAATGAGGGATATCAAAATTGTTTGTGTGCGTTTTTATTTTAGACTTGCCGGAATAGGGCATTGAAATACGGAGTTTATGGTGGAAAAGTCTTTTTATTATCATAAGTCCATATCATATAAATAAGACTTAAGTGTTTGATTGACATGTTTTAGCATTTGCCAAAACCAATGTTTATAGCGCAAGTCAACCGGATGAAATTCTGAATTCATTTCCTTTTCCATCTTCAAATCATGTTTCTTCGTAAAAGTAAAATTAATGATTTCTATGTCAGACTTCCTGGGATTTATTTAGTCTGAATGACAAATTTAATTCATTTACTTCAACCAAAAGAGCGAAAAATGAAAGAAGTAGTTATAGTTTCAGCAGTCCGAACACCCATTGGTAGCTTTGGGGGCAGTTTATCCAACTTTTCTGCGGTTGATTTAGGGGTTATTGCAGCTCGCGAAGCCATTAAACGTGCCGGAATTGCGCCATCGGAGGTAAACGAAAGTATTATTGGCAATATTTTGTCAGCAGGGTTGGGCCAAAATGTGGCTCGACAGATTTCAATTAATGCCGGAATCCCAGAGACAAGTCCAGCCATGACTATTAATAAACTTTGTGGCTCAGGATTACGAGCAGTATCCATGGCAGCACAATTTATAATGCTTGGCGATGCCGACGTAATTCTTGCTGGAGGCGCCGAAAGTATGACAAACGCACCCTATTTATTAGAAAAAGCTCGCTATGGATATCGAATGGGCAATGGCGAATTAAAAGACTCATTGATTAGCGATGGACTCACCGATGTTTTTAATGACTATCATATGGGAATTACGGCGGAAAACATTGCTGAGCAATGGAGTTTGTCTCGTGAAGAACAAGATCTTTTTGCGCTGAATAGTCAAAAGAAAACTGAAGCCGCTCAAATAGCTGGTAAATTCAAGGAGGAGATTATTCCCATCGAAATTCCACAACGAAAAGGGAGTTCTATAATTTTTGAAAACGATGAGTTCCCAAAACATGGTCTCTCTATTCAGGATTTAGCAAAACTCCGCCCTGCATTTAAAAAGGAGGGAACTGTGACAGCAGGAAATGCCTCAGGAATAAACGATGGTGCTTCGATGTTGATTGTAATGTCGGCCGAAAAAGCGAAAATGTTGGGATTGAAGCCGTTAGTGAAAATTGTGTCGTATGCCAGTGCCGCTCTCGATCCTAAAATTATGGGATATGGGCCAGTGCCGGCCACTCGCGCAGCGTTGTTAAAAGCCAAAATGACCATTGAGGATATCGATTTAATAGAAGCAAACGAAGCTTTTGCTGCACAATCGTTGGCAGTAGCTCGGGATTTGAAACTTAACCCCGAAATTGTAAATGTTAATGGTGGCGCCATTGCTCTTGGACATCCCATTGGGGCATCGGGGGCACGAATTTTAACCACCTTGATTTATGAGATGAAACGTAGAAATGCAAAAACTGGCTTAGCTACGCTCTGTATTGGAGGAGGACAAGGAACTTCAATTATTGTTAAAAACATATAATAAACCATGAAACGATTAGAAAATAAAATTGCGATCATCACCGGAGGTGCCGATGGTATTGGAAAAGCAGGTGTAATCCGTTTTGCAAAAGAGGGAGCAACCGTAATTATATGGGATATGAACCAAGAAAAAGGGTTAGAAACCGTTGCGCAAATTGAAGCTGCCGGAGGGAAAGCCGCTTTTCAAAAAGTAAATACAGCAAACTTTAACGAGGTTGAACGGGCTTCTCAAAAGGCAATTGAGCAATTCGGAAGAGTTGACATTCTGATAAATAACGCCGGAATCACCCGAGATGCCAGTTTGAAAAAGATGACTCCTGACCAATGGCAACAGGTTATTGATGTGAATTTGACAGGCGTATTTAACTGTACAAAATGTGTAAGTGAATCGATGGTCGACAACAAGTATGGTAGAATTATAAATACATCATCGGTTGTCGCTCTTTATGGTAACTTTGGACAAACAAATTATGTGGCAACCAAAGCTGGAGTAATAGGAATGACCAAAACATGGGCTCGTGAGTTGGGGCGAAAAGGAGTGACTGTAAATGCGATTGCTCCAGGATTTATTGCTACCGAGATGGTGAAAAAGATGCCCGAAAATGTGCTGAAAGCGATGGAAGATAAAGTCCCACTAGGTCGCTTGGGTTTGCCTGAGGAAATTGCATCGATATACTTATTCCTAGCCAGCGACGAGGCGGCTTATATTAATGGTGCAGTTATAAGTATCGATGGAGGAATAACAATTTAATTGTCAATTGATAAATGAAAATGTATGGGGATCCTGATTTGATTCTCCAATAACCATAAAACATAAACAATAATGGCAACAACCGAACAAGTTATAGGAACATGGATTTTAATAGCGTTATATAGTTCTGCTACGCTCTATTTTGTTATTAAAGGGGCGTTAAACATAAAAAGTATGAAAGATTATGCGGTTGGTAGCATCAGCTTCTCCCCATACTTTGTTGGAATGTCACTTGCCGCAGCTATGACCAGTGCGGCTACTTTTGTTATAAATCCGGGATTGATTGCTCGTTATGGTATTAGTGGAGTTTTGTCATTTGGCATATTCTTCCCCATTGCATCCATGATTTCGTTGGTGGTTCTCACCAAAAGTTTTCGGAAATATGGAGAATCAGTCAGTGCCGTGTCATTGGCAAGTTGGATTGGCAAACGATTTAACAGCAAAGGCTATTCGCTTTTTATAGCCTTTTTGTCGGGTCTTATGATCACTTTCATTGTTTTAATTTTAGTGGCATTGACCAAAGTATTTGCCAGCGCACTAAATACAAACGAAGTATATACCCTTGCTGCAATTGTCATTTTTGTGTTTGGATATATGATGTTTGGTGGCGCCAATTCGATGGTGTACACCAACACCATTCAAGCAGGAATTATGATTGTGGTAGCCGTAATCCTTTTATCTTCAGGTTTTAGTCATTTTGAAAATGGGGTTGTCGGTTTTTTTCAGAAATTAAAAGAGATTGACCCTGTTTTAATACAAGCAACGAATGAGGGAAGTCCACTGTTTCGAGATTTTTGGGAAATAGCCTTAGCTCAAATCATTATTGGAATAGCGGTCGTTTGTCAACCGCATATTATTACAAAATCCTTGTTGTTGAAAAAGGAGAGCGATGTGAACAAGTTTTTAGTAACATCCGTTGTTGTGGAGATTCTATTCTTTGCAGTGGTATTTGTTGGTTTGTATGCTCGTATTGAATTTCCCGACCTCACCGTTGATGGCGTTGCCATGAATACAGATAATATTATTCCTGCTTATGTAATTCAGGTTTTTTCCATAGGCTGGGTAGCTGTGTTGATAGGACTCTTTGTGGTTATGGGACTTATAAGTGCTGGGTTGTCAACCCTCGAAGGGTTAATACAATCGGTCAGCACAAGCATTACCAACGATATTGTCAATCCCTTGTTTGGCAAATTCGTGAAAAATGAAAAAAGTTATATGAGGATTAATCGTATCGCCATTTTAGTACTTGCGGTAGTTGGGTTTTTAATGTCACGCCAGCAACTGCTTTTCCCAAAATTGAGCGTTGCCATTTTAGCGCAGAATGGCGTTTATGCCTACTTCTCCATTATTTTTGTTCCCATAGTATTGGGAATATTTGGAGAAAATGTGGGTTTAAAAGCACCACTTTGGGCATCAATTACAGCATTTGTTACTCATTTTACTGTTTATTATGGATTCCCTGTTTTGTTGAATTCAGATATAATGAGTTTTGGCTACTTTAATAAATATTTTACGGGGACAGTTCATAATCCAGCAATAGCAGCCTCTGCGGCCATAGTGCTTTCCGCCATCGTTGGAACAGCCCTCTATTTTAAAGAAAAGCACACAAAATCAAAGCAACAAATTCTTAACTTATAACTTTTCAACGTGCAACTCGTAACCCCCTAACTTGCAACTCTTTAACTTGTAACTCTTTAACTTGTAACTCTTTAACCTATAACTCTTTAACTTGTAACTTTTCAACTTGTAACTCTTTAACTTGTAACTCTTTAACTTGTAACTCTTTAACTTGTAACTCTTTAACCTGTAACTCTTTAACTTGTAACTCTTTAACTTGTAACTCTTTAACCTGTAACTCTTTAACTTATAACTCTTTAATTTGTAACTCTTTAACTTGTAACTCTTTAACTTGTAACTCTTTAACTTGTAACTCTTTAACTTGTAACTCTTTAACTTATAACTCTTTAACTCCAATTATGACTACTTTAACCCAACTATATCAATCTAAACTTATAAGCATCGAGAAGGCCGTTAGTTTTTTGAAGTCCGATACCGATGTAATCGTTGCCCAGTGTGCTTCCGAACCACAAGGGTGTATGAGTAAGTTTCATTTGTCAAAGGATAATGTCCACGATGTAAAGGTTTTTTCTGTTTTGACATTAAAACCCTACGATTTTTATATGAAATCTGAAATGAAAGGGCATTTTGAATTGTGCAGTTGGTTTCATGCGCCGGGATCGCGACAAGCCATAAAAGCAGGAGCTGGAACCGTTACTTAAGTTCCTAACATGCTCCATAGATCAGCCATTGATCGATTAAAAGTACGACGCCCACACATGTTTTTTGGAACCTGTACCCCTCCCGATGAAAACGGATTTATCTCCTTGTCGTTGGGGGTGACTTAT
>JAQVXQ010000165.1 GCA_028709085.1 Salinivirgaceae bacterium
TTTATCCTTATGAGGCCATTGTCTGTGCCAATCCAAAGATTGTTTTTTGAATCTTTGAATATTGACCGAACGCAGTTTTCGGGAAGAAAATCATCTATTGTATATTGATAGGAATGGGAAGTCTGTGTATAAGAATGAATTGAGATGATTATTCCAAGAGCTATAAGTAATACCTTTTTCAACGGTTAGTCATGTTTTAAATTCGATGATAAACATAGTATAATAATTGTTAATAATATAATCCACACCGAAGAAAATAATTATAGCATATCCATTCTTTCCATTTCTGCCAATAGCATCAGTACCTCAAATCCAATATTCATGACTAATAAATAGAAAAATCAATGTTCCCCATATTTATTCTAAATGAGTTCGTAAAAACGAAGGTTAAAACGAACTAATATGAAATTTGGACATGCTCGTGTTTTTTCAAAAGCTCATCAAACATTAGATAGGCAAACTGATTCATTAAATGCCGAGGGGTGTGATGAAATTTTCAGCGAAAAAGTTTCAGGACGAAAAGAAAAACCTCAGTTAGATTTATTACTTTCAAAATTACGAAAAGGGGATATGTTGGTAATTGATAGTTTGGACAGATTGTCAAGAACCGCCAAAGAGCTGATTTCTCTTTTGGCAGATTTCGAGGAAAAAGGAATTCACCTAAAAAGTATTAAAGAAGGAATATTCGACACATCTTCACCAATGGGTCGTGCCGTGTTTCAAATTGTCAGCATCCTAAAAGCTGCCGAGGTTGAAGTGTTACGTGAAAGAACTATGGACGGTTTGAAGGCTGCCCGTGCCCGTGGAAAAAAAGGAGGTCGCCCTACAGGAACTTTTAATAAAATATAATCAGCAGCAGCAGCGACCTTGTATAAAAACGGAAATTCAATTTCTTCAATTTTGGAGGCTGCGGGAATAAAAAGTAAATCTACACTTTATCAACACTTGCGTAGAGAAGGAGTATTATAGCCCTAGTCGCGTATAGTGACGTATTTGATTCATATGAATCGGATAATGGGAAAATATATGTTGCTATTGCCAATGATGATGGTGACTTGGGTTATTATAAGATAACTGAAAAAGATTTCGAAAGTGCAAAATTGGCCTAAATAAGTAAAACCGAAGAATATGAATGCTTAACTGAACCGTGATTATCCTGATGCATCACGGTTTTTTTTAGTATAGGTATTTACTTATTTCAATAATATGTATTATTTCAACAGTCTTTCTAAACCTATTTCTAAAATACCAAAAAAGACAAATCATTCTCTTTGAATTGAGTCGGGATTTAACGAAATTGGTCTATTCAGATTTAATTAAGAATCGCTGTAATTTGCAGTAATTTGCTACTTATCATCAAAACTTTGTGTTTATCTATGTGTATAAAATAAAAAAGACTTACAAAATTAAATTTGTAAGTCTTTGATTTTTAACGTGGAGAATATCGGAGTCGAACCGATGACCTCTTGCCTGCCAGGCAAGCGCTCTAGCCAACTGAGCTAATTCCCCGTAGAGCGGTGCAAAGATATAAAATTATTTGATTAAGCAAAAGTTGAACTCTTTATTTTGTAATTTTTTTATGGCAATTGGCAATGCACCCTGTAGACGCTCAAATGCTTTCGATGAGTCATGAAAAACAATTATATCGCCGCTACGAGTTTTGGGAACGACTCTTTTGACACATGTTTTTGCTGAAAGTGATTCATTAAAATCCCATGACAGCACACTCCAAAAAAATATTTTGTAGTGATCGCGCAAGAGTTTAATTTGTGAAAGTTTCATTTGACCATAGGGCGGACGAAAGAGTTTTCCCTGAATATATTCTGCAGCAAGATTTATATCATTTATATACTCTTCGTTTGAACAGCGCCACCCTTTTAGGTGACTATAGGTGTGATTTCCCACAGCATGACCTCTAAGAATAATATCATCGAAAAGGGCAGGATGCCGTTCTACATTTTTTCCAATACAAAAGAAGGTGGCTTTTATGTCGTTTTGATCTAAAACATCTAGAATGTAGGGAGTGGTCGAAGGGTTTGGTCCATCGTCGAACGTTAAGAAAATATTATTGGCATTATTCTTAATACGCCAAATGGTTTCTTTTATAAGGTGTTGGGGAAGATGATAAGGGTTGATCATCACTTTTTTTTACAAAAGTGCGAATTTATTTCATTTATTTTTGATTGTTTGAGAAAAATGTTTTACTTTTGCACACACAAATTGGAATTGACCCATGGTGTAATGGTAACACATCTGGTTTTGGTCCAGGCGTTTAAGGTTCGAGTCCTTATGGGTCAACTACTAATATCCTCTGTAAATCATTAATTACAGAGGATTTCTTTTTTCTACTCACTTTCTATTTGCTGTTAATTTAATCATCTATCTGAAAATCAGCAAGGTTCAATGATGGTTAAAAACGAATTGAGTGTTATCAAAACTTGACACGTAATTTTACTTAATAGTGATCACCTCCATTTTTAAATTTATTAACTTTGTCTTCCCTAAACAAAAGTAATGATAGATAGAACCACCATCGATAGAATTTACGAACGTGCTGATATAGTGGATGTTATTGGTGAATTTATTACGTTAAAAAAAAGAGGAGCTAATTATTTGGGGCATTGCCCATTTCACGACGAACGTACACCCTCTTTTACGGTATCCCCCGCAAAAAGTATTTTCAAATGTTTTGGTTGTGGCAAATCAGGAAACGCAGTTGGCTTTGTTATGGAGCATGAGAGTATCTCTTATGTTGAGGCATTACGATTTTTAGCCAAAAAATATCACATCGAAATTGAGGAGACGGCGCCTAATCCGGAACAAATTCAGCAACAAAATCGGCGCGAAGCACTTCAAGTTATTACAAACTGGGCTTCCGGATGGTTTAAGGAACAGCTTCATAAAACTAGTGAGGGGAAAAACGTTGGATTAAGTTATTTTCGTGAGCGTGGATTTACCGATTCTATCATTGAACGGTTTTCATTGGGGTATAGCCCGTCCAATCGGAGCGCTTTTTCAAAAGCAGCCATCGCAAAGGGATATAAAACGGATATTGTAGTTGAAAGCGGATTATCGGTTGATCGAAATGGATCACTCTTTGATCGTTTTGCTGATCGGGTATTGTTTCCTATTCAAAGCATTACTGGGCAGGTAATTGGTTTCGGTGGTCGAACCATGCAAAAGGAGAAAAACATTGCAAAATACCTCAACTCTCCAGAAACATTATTGTATAATAAAAGTCGAGTTTTATATGGCATGTATCAGGCTCGAAAATCGATCTCGACAAGCGATAAATGCTTTTTAGTGGAGGGATATACCGATGTTTTGAGCATGTATCAGGCTGGAATTGAGAATGTTGTAGCCTCTTCAGGAACGTCGTTAACGGTGGATCAAATACGTTTAATAAAACGATTTACCCCTAATTTAACTGTTTTTTATGATGGTGATGCAGCCGGAATTAAAGCTTCGTTGCGAGGGATCGATATGATTCTTTCCGAGGAGATGAACGTAAAAGTATGCTTACTCCCCGAAGGCGAAGATCCCGACTCCTTTGCCCGCAAGCACTCAACGGAAAAACTGACTCAATTTATTAAGGAGAACGAGACTGACTTTGTACGATTTAAAACCACGCTAATGCTTGGTGAAGCCAAAGGCGATCCCATTAAAAAAGCAGCCTTGGTAAACGACATTTTGGCAACAATCGCATGCATCCCAAATATGGTGTCACGGAGCATCTACTTAAAGGAGTGTAGCCAAATGCTTGAAATGCCGGAAGACATTCTGTATAAGGCTACTAGTAAGATTATTAATGATAAACTTGAGAAAGAGCAGAAACAGCAATTTTATTCAAAACAGCGATCAGAGTCTATTCCCGATAATACGACAGTCCCAATAGAAGAAAGTGTTGTTACACTCAATAATGACATCCTAATTACAGAAACTGAATTAATTAAATTGTTGATTGAGTATGGCGATCACACCGTTTTCATGGTTCCTGGTGCTGACAAAGGGTGTGAAGATGCGTTTTTAACGGTTTCGGAATTTATAATTGAAGAACTTGAGCGCGATGAATTGTTCCCCATGGATGCCTCTTTACATAAAATTTTTCAGATTTATTGCGATTCAAATCAAAAAGGTATTCAATTATCGAGTTTCTATTTTACTCAAAATCCGGATCTTGCCATATCATCCAAGGTTGCAGAGATGCTAGCTCCGGAGCATACCTTGTCTCGATTGTGGGAACAAAATAATCCAAATGAAGATTCAGAAGAGGTTCGATTATCGCAGGCTGTTCAAAAAGTAGTTAACGAGTATAAGTGGCGACGGTTGAAAGAGATGCAGAATATTTTAACTAAAAAGTTGTCCGATTCCCAAATGACTGACGATGAAATCTCCACATTGATGGTGAAATTAGATCGAATTAATAAAATTAAAACCCAATTATCTTCTGAACTTGGTTCACGTTCGATCCTGTAAGTGCTCTAAATCGATTATGCCAAATTTGAATATCGTTCGAGAGGTTTTATTTGAAGCACTTTAATTTTGCGCCCTTTTAACTCAATTAAACCATCGCTTTTAAATTCCGAAAGCTGCCGAATTACTGATTCTGTGGCGGTTCCCACAATATTGGCCATCTCTTCACGGGTGAGTACGATTTTTATAAAACCCTCATTGTCGGTTCCAAAACTGGTTCTTAAATAGAGTATTATTTCGGCTAGTCGCTCCTTTACTGTTTTTTGCGCAATATCGGTTATAAAGCTATTTGCTTCACCCAACTCTTTGCATGCCAATTTTAGCATTGCTAGACTAAAGGCGTGGCTTTCTTGTATTAATTGGAGCAATACTTCGGAAGGTATAAAACAGAGCGTTGCATCTTCGTGTACTCTTGCTGTTGTGCAAAATGGTTCAGCTCCAATTACAGATCGATATCCAATAATATCGCCTCTTTTTGCAAAAAGAATAATCTGTTCCTTACCTTCAATCCCTGTTTTATAAAGTTTTAATATTCCCGAATTAACGCAATAGCAACCTGTTGCCTTGTTGTTTTCATGAAAGACATGATCGCCTCTATGGTAGAATTGACAACTTTTCTCGAAATTTAGTCTTGTTAATTGCTCGTTATTCAAATGGCGGAAAAGTCCGCTCATGTCTGAAACACAATCGTTACATGCAGGAATATTTACTTTTTGCTTCATTTAGTAAGTATTTGCCGGAATTGAATATTGCATGCAAATATACAAAAAAAGCCCCTATGCATTTAGCCAGGGGACTAAACTAGTTTTACTTTTTAGGTATAAAGAGCAATTTAGCTCCAGAAATTGGATCTCATAAGGTCGTTTCTTGGGTTGACACACATTATGGGGACTTTAGCATTGTTGGCTATAATAGCCTGTTCACTAGCACCAAACACGTAGTCAGCAATTCCAATGTTTTTGGTTGTCATTACCAAAATGAGGTCGGCTTCGCTTTCATGAGCAAACTCAATAAGTTGAGTTTCGTAATGACCTTTTGTTTTTGCGGTATGAATTTCATGTTCAATACCATACTTTGCTAAATATTTTCTAGCAAAAATCAGATTACTGTTTATCTTTTTCAGATAATATTCATCTTCAATTGGTTCTTTGAATATATGTATTTTGAGGGTAAAGTATTGTGCTAAATAAATTGCCCATACGAGCTTTTCTTTGTTTTCGGCTTTAAAATCAAGAGGAAATACTACATCAGTTAATTTTTTATCTGTAGGCATGTCTTGTACTACGATAAAAGGAACCGTTGAACTTGTAATTACTTTTAATGCCCAACTTCCGGTGAATTTTTGCATTCCACGCATGCCATGGGTTCCCATAACTACGAGGTTTACATCATTTTCGCTATCGGAGGTATAGTCGCCAATAGAACGGAATATATCACCTGTGATTGCGCACGTTGATGGTAGAATACCGTAGGTTTCGTTAATTTTTCTTGCTTCTTCAAGTAATTTAGGTTCAGCCTCTTCACGTTCCGATTCTTTTTTCATGATGTGAAGCAAACGCATATTACATTGTAGATGTTTTACAAGTTTAACTGCATGGGCAGCTGCAAAATCTGACATTTCAGTAAAATCCCATGTTACAATAATATTTTTACCGTTCAACATAATCGTAAGGTTTTGTTAGTATTCCAATGATATCCAATTTTAGAGATATGATACCCCTATTCATTAAACAATTTAAGTCTAATTTTGATTGCAGACCCTAAGAATTTTGACGAATCCACATTTTTTACTGACTAAAGTATCCTTTCATTATTCCGCGTTTTGAGTTTTTAACAAACATTAAAATCTCATCACGTTCTTTGGAGGCTGCCATTTCAGTTTCAATAAATTCAATAGCGTCGGTTGTATTTAGGCCATTCATAAATATAACACGGTAAATGTCTTGTACTTCTTGAATCGTATCATTGCTAAAACTTCGGCGACGTAGTCCAATGGAGTTAATTCCGCAGTAAGACACAGGAAAACGTCCTGCTTTTACATACGGTGGAATATCTTTCCCAACCAATGATCCCCCTGCAAGCATGGTATGTGCCCCAACATGAACAAATTGATGTAATGCGGATGCGCCTCCAATAATGGCAAAATCGTCCACAATAACTTCTCCTCCGAATAACACAGCATTAGCAACAATAACGTTGTTGCCGATTATGGTGTCGTGACCAACGTGGGCACACGCCATTAGAAGTACGTTGTTTCCAACCACAGTTTTTCCTTTGGTAGCAGTTCCTCTGTTTACGGTTACTGCTTCGCGGATTGTTGTGTTGTCTCCAATTTCAACGGTTGTGTATTCACCGGCAAATTTTAGATCTTGAGGTATT